>CAZYDK010000096.1:0-5729 GCA_964646025.1 uncultured Campylobacteraceae bacterium
TGTAAAAATGAAAGTGTGATTATAGGGAAAGTTGCTTAAAGTTTTATTAAAAAATCAATGTCTAAAAAATAAAGACATTGATTTTGTTACAAATTAATATATAGTACCTGCTGTTAGATAAAATACAAATTGGTTTTTATCAAAATCTGAATCACCTACAGACATCTTTTTCTTTTGCATTCCAATTTTACCACCAACATAAAAACCTTGCTCCATCATAGCATCAACCCTAGCTAAAACTTCAACTCTATCATCTTTCACTTTTAGCTTATTGCCATTAAATTCTTTTTTACCGCTATATAAACTTTTATATTCTGCACTAGCACCTGCACGAAATACTTCTGTTATATTTGTCATAACTTCTAGCTGTCCGCCCCATATAAAGCCATCTGCATTTGCAGTATCTCCATTATAATTAACTCTACTAAAGTGATAACCACCTATTAAGTATCCAGCCAAATCACTCTTACCATTATCTAAAAATATATTTCCTAAATAAGCACTTATTTCATAATCATTTTTCTTGGTTTTAAAATTATCTTTTAAATTACCATTTTTTAATTCTTTACTTAAGCCTTGATAACCAAGAAAAAGCTTAGCCCCTACTTTATCAGCATCTTTATACTGAAATTGCACATTAACAAGACCCTTATGAGAACTAGCATTTCCCAAATTCAATTCAACTTGATTTAATGTATCCGCCGCATACATAGCACCTACACAACCTAAAGCACAAAGTATCTTTTTCATTATTTCTCCTTAAATATTAAAATTATTATTATACTTTATTTTTAATTAATTACTTTTTCATATCAATAGCACGTTTAAGCATAGCATCTGCTGTGCTTATACTTTTAGCATTAGCTTCATAAGCTTTTTGAAAAATTATCATCTGAGTAAGCTCATTACCCAAATCAACGTTTGAACCCTCTAAAAATCCTGATTTTATAATAGCTGATTGATACATTTTTCCATCTTTTTGCATAAAATAAGCTTCGCCACTATTAGCACTAGAACTATATATATTTTCACCAACCTTATTTAACCCTTGCTCATTGATAAAATTATACAAAGCTATTTTACCAGCCGACTGACTTTTACCGTTGGTATAATTTATCATTATATTACCACGCTCATCTATATCAATCCCTTTAAAAACACCAGCACTAACACCATCTTTTTCAAAAGAATTTGCTATTTCCACATTATCCATAGCAACTATAGAGTTATATCCATTACTTGCTTCGCCAGTTACATGTCCAAAACTAAGTTTTAAATCACCAACAGAATGCAAAGTATTAGACTTTAATGAACCATTTTCATTAAAAACCATACCTCCGCTAGAACTTGCAACTTCTTTTCCATTTATATCAACAACCTTAGCCGTAGCTTTATATTCTAGCTTTCCATCGGTAGGTAAAACCCTAGAAATCACAACTGTTAACTTAGCTTTATTTCCATTTACATCAATAATATCTGTTGAGAATTCTTTTTTACTTTCTTTTTCTTGCTTAGTTTGAACTAAAGCACTTGTTATTTTAACCTCTCCTTTTACATCTACACTATAGTTTAAATTTTCATCTAAATAAGCTTCAACCATAAAAGGCTTTTCATTTTCTCTTTGAACGGTTAAAATAACCCTATCTCCTTTTTTTGGAGTTAAAATATCATCAGTAGCTTCAACCTTACCGCTTAATGTTGTAGTGATTTTTCCTTCTGTGTTTATGGTGTTTATATTAACACCATTTATATCCATATCTATATTAACAGTTTCAAGCTCCGGTTTTACTGGTAAAGAACCTGCTATATTTACAAAAGTTGTAGGCTTTGCTAAATAAACAGCATTTGTAGGAATTTTTAAAGGTGTCATACTTCCCACGCTACCTAGCTCTAAATCACGCTCATCACTAAAAACATAGCCATTTTTAGGTGGATTTGTGCCAAACATATCTTGTATAGATGATGGCAAGCCTATATTGTTAAACCCTGGATTTTGCATACCTAAGATATAATTTCCGTTATTATCAACCAAGTTAAACTCGCTATCTATGTTAAACTGACCGTTTCTTGTATAATAAACCTCTCCATCTATGCCTTTTACCCCAAAAAATCCTTTACCATCCAAAGCAACATCAAGTATTCTATTGCTAGATTGCAAATACCCACTATGCATTTGCAAAGCACTACTAGCTCCAAAAGAACCAACACCACCTTCATTTGACATTGTATTTTTATGGGCTGAGCTTAAAGATTGATAAAAAATATCATTAAATTCTGGTCTAGTTGATTTATATCCAACAGTATTGACATTAGAAATATTATTTCCAACAATATCTATGCCAAAACTATGCGTTCTAACGCCACTTATACCGTTATAAAGAGTTGGCATCATCCGTGTATCTCCTCAATCTTATCAAAGCTGATAAATTTATTTGTCCCTATTTTAAGACTTACATTGCCATCGTTAAATTTAACACTTTCTATAACATAAGTTTTCATATCAACCTCATAAGGCAAACCATTTATATCTGTAAAGCTTATTTTTGCACTATATTCGCCCTTTGGTAATGGATTGCCGTTATTATCTTTTGTAGCCCAAAGTATATTGTTGTTGCCAAGCTTGAAAAAATCACTATCTTTTTCAAAATCAGCAACTTTTACACCCTTAGAATCAAAAATCTCAAACTTGATTTTATCTTCTGGAATTTGAGCTATCATAAAAGGTATATCAACCTCAGCACCTTCTCCGTCTGCTTTTATAGATGAGTTTTTTACGGTTACCATTTTACCAACCATACCAACCATTGATATACCCATTGAATTGCTAAGAAGCTCCATTTTTTTAGCAAGTTCTTGCATCATTTTGTTTGTATTTGACTGAGTTTCAAGCGATGCTAGTTGGCTTGTTTGTGTAAGCATTTTATCTGTATCCATAGGACTTGTTGGGTCTTGATACTGAAGCTCTGTTAAAAGTAGTTTCATAAAAGCATCTTTATCAAGCTCTCCAAGTGGGTTTGTAAGAGGATTTTTATCTATTTTTTCTTTAAGTTTATCATCTTTGATTTTATCGCTTGTAAACTTGTTGTTTGGGTCATCACTCCAGTTTCTTTGATTTATAGCTTCATAACTTGTGCGTGTGCTAGCTGGAGCTGATACAGGATTAAAAGTAGCCATTTTCTATCCTTAAAATATATATTTTTAAAATGTTTTAAAATACATACGCAAAAACCATACCAAACAAACGAAATTTTAAAAAACTCCTAAATTTCGTTTGTTTGAAACTTTGTTTTTATAGCTATAACAACCAATAAATTTATTTACAATTACTTTGAAAAATATCCCCCCCCCACATTTAAATATCAATCTTTTATCTCTTTTAGCCCTTCAAGGTCAAGCACACCACCATAAGCAGCGTTGCTAACTAGCTTTTGATACATTCTAAGCCATCTTGAGTTTAGCTCTTTTTTAGGTGGCACAAAACTTTGACGACGACGCTCTAGCTCAGCATCATCTACGCTTATATTTATCGTGCAGTTTATAGTATCTATAACTATCTCATCACCATCTTGTATAAGCCCTATCTCTCCACCTTCAGCAGCCTCAGGAGATACATGCCCTACACTAAAGCCCCTTGTAGCGCCACTAAAACGCCCATCAGTGATAAGCGCCACACTAGCACCAAGCCCCCTACCCATGATAAGACTTGTTGGAGATAGCATTTCTTGCATACCAGGACCTCCTTTTGGACCTTCATATCTTATAACTACACAATCACCAGCTTTTACCTTACCACTACTTATACCTTTTATCGCCTCATCTTGAGAGTTAAAGCATATACATTTTCCACGAAAAACTTTATCTCCCACGATACCAGCTACCTTTATCACCGCTCCAAGCTTTGCTATATTGCCAAATAAAACACAAAGCCCACCACGACTTGAATAAGCGTTATTTAAATCTTTTATCGCACGGTTATCAGGGATATTTAAAGCAAATCTTTCTTTTATGCTTTCTCCTGTGATAGTTAACGCGTCAGGCTCAAAAAACTTACTCACTTTACTAGCTTCGTTTATGATAGCTCCTATGCCACCGCTTGAGTGCAAATCTTGCATATGCACGCTAGGCAAACTTGGGCTTACTTTTGCAAGGTGTGGGGTATCTTGTGCTATTTTATGTATAAGCTCAAGATTTATATCAAAAGCCTTTGCCTCACAAGCTATAGCTAGAGTATGAAGGATAGTATTTGTGCTACCACCCATAGCCATATCGCAAATAAGAGCATTTGTAAGACTTTTTTTATTTATGATATTTTTTATACGAAACTCTTCTGTAAGCTTTTCATCTTTTGCTATATCGCATATTCTTTTAGCTGCGTCTTTTAGCATTTGCTCTCTTTCGTCGCTTAACGCTAAAGCTGTTCCATTGCCTTTTAAAGCTATACCTAAGCACTCCATAAGAGAGTTCATACTATTTGCCGTAAACATACCGCTACAGCTACCAGCCCCTGGACAGGCAGCACACTCAATCTCTTTTAATTTACTTTCATCGATTTTATTTACTTCATACTCTCCAACTGCTTCAAAAACAGTGTTTAAGTCTATCTCTTCTCCACTTTTTAGCTTTCCTGCAGCCATAGCTCCACCGCTTACAAAAATCGTTGGAACATTTACCCTTAAAGCTCCCATTATCATACCTGGGGTGATTTTATCGCAGTTTGGAATGCATATCATAGCATCAAGACTATGAGCATTCATAACGCTTTCAACACTACTTGCTATAAGCTCACGACTAGGCAAACTATAAAGCATACCACTATGCCCCATAGCTATACCATCATCAACACCTATGCAGTTAAACTCAAATGGAACACAGCCGTTTTTTCTTATCTCTTCTTTTACAATTTCAGCGTATTTGTTTAAATAAAAATGCCCTGGAATTATCTCTATGAAAGAATTGCAAACACCTATAAATGGCTTATCAAAATCCTCATCTTTTAACCCAACAGCTCTTAAAAGCGAACGACTTGGTGCTTTAGAATAACCCTTTTTTATAATATCACTTCTCACTTTTACTCCTTTTGTAATTTTATGGTTTTGATTATACCAAAAACAAAACCTAAGATATACAAACAAACGAAATTTATAAGCAAAAGTAATGTATGGTTTGATTATGGTTTTTAGTTTAGATGGTTTTTATAAATGTAGTTAATTATCAAATTTCGTTTGTTTGCAAAAATCACAGCCTTAAACAAACGAAATTTACCCCCCCCCCATTTTTTCGTTTTTCTAAAATTAATCGTCTAATTTAGAGCTTAAAATCTCACCCTTATCGTCTATATAAACTTCCATATTGTTACTAAATTTAAGCTCGTAGCCATTAGATTTCTTTTCTAATTCCATAAGCTTTGCACCATTTTGACTTTGTTTTGCTTTAGCTAAAACATTTGATAAAACAGTGTCTGGAATTGGAGTGTACTTTCCATCTATTTCTTTTAAATCACCGTTAGTTTTAAAATCAATCTCAACACCATTACTAAGCTTAACTTCATAACTATTCCAATCTTTTTCAACCTTACTAACAGTTGCTGATGAATAGTGAGTTTTTATAAACTCTAAAGCACTTTTAGGTAGCTCATTTACGCTTACTAAAGTATCCGCAAACAACGCACTTGCAACAAGCAAACTAGAAAATAAAATCTTTTTCATAATCTCTCCTTAAACTAAATGTTT
>CAZYDK010000097.1:0-5722 GCA_964646025.1 uncultured Campylobacteraceae bacterium
TCCACCATGCTTTTAACATACTCGCCTATGTATTTTGGAGCGTTTTTGCCATGCTCTTTAAGTAGCCTTACGATAGCAGAGCCAACTATCACTCCATCTGAAGCCTCGCTAAATTCTTTTGCTTGTTTTGGCGTTGATATGCCAAATCCTATGGCACAAGGGGTATTTGAGTATTGTTTTATAACTTTTACAATGGAATTTAAATCCGTATTTATGTTTGCTCTTTCGCCTGTAACTCCCAAAGATGACACAAGATATATGAACCCGCTTGCATCTTTTGCTATCATTTTTATCCTATCATTTGAAGTTGGTGCGATAAGTGATATTAAAGCCACATTGTATTTTAAAGAATACTCTAAAAACTCGCCTTTTTCTTCATAAGGTAAATCAGGCAAAATTATCCCGCTAATTCCCACTTCTTTACACTTTTTAAAAAACTCATCGCTTCCATAAGAAAAAACCACATTAGAATAAGTCATAAAAACAAGTGGCACATTAACGCTAAGCTCTTTTACCATATCAAAGATTTTATCCGTTGTAACGCCACCTGCTAATGCTCTTGCGTTTGCTTCTTCAATCACTTCGCCTTCAGCCGTAGGGTCAGAAAATGGAATTCCTAGCTCAATCAAACTTGCCCCATTTAGCTCCATTTCCTTAATCGCTTCTTTAGTAGTATCTAAATCAGGGTCGCCACAAGTTATAAAACCTATAAAAGCTTTTTTATCCATAAACGCATTTTTTATTTTATTCATAAATATTTTCTCCTTTATATCTAGCAATAGCAGCACAATCTTTATCACCCCTACCTGAAAGCGTAACTACAATTATGCTATCTTTTGGCATTTTTGGTGCGATTTGCATAGCGTGATATACTGCGTGTGCTGATTCAATCGCAGGGATAATTCCTTCAACTTTAGTTAAATACTCAAACGCCTCCACAGCTTGTGCGTCCGTAACGCCAACATATTTTGCTCTTTTTATATCATGTAAATACGCATGCTCAGGTCCAACCCCAGGATAATCAAGCCCTGCCGAGATAGAATAAACTGGTGCAATTTGTCCATATTTATCTTGACAAAAATACGATTTCATTCCGTGAAATATCCCAACGCTTCCTACATTTATCGTTGCAGCTGTTTTAGGGGTATCAATCCCATCTCCTGCAGCCTCGCAACCTATAAGCTCCACATCTAAATCATTTATAAAATGATAAAAACTTCCAATGGCATTAGAACCCCCACCAACACAAGCTAAAACAGCGTTTGGTAGCTTGCCTTCAATTTCTAAAATCTGCTCTTTTATCTCTTTAGAAATCACTGCTTGAAAATCTCTTACCATAGTTGGAAACGGATGTGGTCCCATAACCGAGCCAAGACAATAATGAGTATCATGCATTCTACTAACCCATTCTTTTAGCGTTGCTGATACGGCGTCTTTTAGTGTAGCTGTGCCACTTTTAACAGACACCACTTTTGCTCCAAGTAATTTCATACGATAAACATTTAACGCTTGTCTTATGGTATCTTCTTCGCCCATATAAACTACACACTCCATTCCAAAAAGTGCTGCCGCAGTTGCAGTTGCCACTCCGTGCTGACCTGCTCCTGTTTCTGCTATTAGCCTAGACTTTCTCATTTTTTTAGCTAAAAGTGCTTGACCTAAGACATTGTTTATCTTATGAGCTCCCGTGTGGTTTAAATCTTCTCTTTTAAGATAAATTTTTGCTCCACCTAAATCTTTTGTCATAGATTTTGCATAATATAGCCTTGATGGGCGATTTGCATAATTATTTAAAAGCTCGTTTAATTCTTTGTTAAAACTCTCATCATTTTTATAAAATTCATAAGCTTTTTCTAGCTCAATCACTGCATTCATCAGTGTTTCTGGCATATATTGTCCGCCGTGTATCCCAAAACGACCTTTCATTCTCACTCCTTGTATAAAATCTTTTACCATTTTTTCATCTTTAAAGCCATTTATTTCAACCCCCGAGCTAATATCTAGCGCATAAGGGTTTAGCTTTTTTGCTTTGTCTAAATTGCTAAGATTTAGCCCACCAGCTAAAAAATACTCCCTATTAAATCCAGCCAAAAGCCCCCAATCAAAGCTTTTTCCACTTCCTGCGATTTTGTAATCAAGCAAAACATAATCAGCACTTGATTTTAAAGCTTTTTCTAAGTCTGCTTTATCGTTTATCCCGAACGCTTTTATAATAGGCTTATTTGTTAGGCTTTTTAGCTCTTTTATATAATCATCATCTTCATTTGCGTGAAGTTGTATAATGTCTATAAAATCAAGTGCTTTGCAAATTTCGTTTGTTTTAGCGTCACAAAACACCCCAACGCTTAAAATATCTTTATCTAAAGCATTTTTTAGGCTTTTTGCAATGTCAAAATCAATATATCTTTTGCTATTTTTAGCAAAAATAAAACCTACAAAATCAGGTTTATAAGCATTCATAATCCTTATTTCATCAAGGTTTTTTATCCCACAAATCTTAACTTTACTCATAAAAGTGCTTTTAATTCTTTAAGTTTTTGTGTTTTATCAACTGCAATCATCAAGCTTTCGCCTATCAAAGCCCCATTTACGCCACCAAGTGCTAGAGTTTTTATATCATTTGCGTCTTTTATGCCACTTTCTGCTATAAAAATCACATCATTTGGGACTAATTTTCTAAGATTTAGGCTATTACTGGTATCTACACTAAAATCTTTTAGATTTCTATTATTTACGCCGATTATTTTTGAGCCAACCTTTAAGGCTTTTTTGATTTCATCTTCATCGTGAGCTTCAACTAAAGCACAAATGCCTAAATCATCACATATTTTAAGATATTCTTTAAGCTTTACTTCATCTAAAACAGAGCAAATAAGTAGCACTGCGTCTGCTCCTAAAAGCCTTGCTTCATAAATCATATAACTATCTATTATAAAATCTTTTCTAAGCGTTGGAATAGTTATATTTTGTGAGATTTGCTCAAGGTATGAATTATCTCCTAAAAACCATTTAGGCTCGGTTAAAACTGACACTGCATTTGCACCAGCGCTTTCATAGTCTTTTGCGATTTTTAGATAATCAAACTCGTTTGCGATGATACCTTTAGAAGGAGATGCCTTTTTACACTCGCAAATAAAAGCAAAATCAGTATTTTTAAGACTATTATAAAAGCTAAAATCTCCTTTTTTAACTTTACTTGCCTTATCTTTAACCTCATCAAAACTCATAATTTTTTTAGCATTTTGCACTCTAATTTTTGCATAATCACAGATTGTATTTAAGATATTCATTTTCTACTCATTACTTAATTTTACTAATTCATCTAAAGTTTTTAAAGCTTTTTTAGACTTTATAAGCTCATTTGCTAAATCAATGCCATCTTTTAAGCTTGTTGCCTTTCCACCTACATAAAGTGCTGCACCGGCGTTGAGTAAAACTACATTTTTTCTATGTCCTTCTTCGCCACTAAGAATGCTTCTAGTAATTTGTGCGTTTTCTTTAGCGTCGCCACCTAAAAGGTCGCTTTTTTGGCATCTTTTTAAGCCAAAATCTTCAGGTTTAATGGTGTAGCTTTTATACCAGCCGTCTTTAAACTCACATATAGCAGTTTCGCTACTTAGTGAAATCTCATCAAGCTTATCCTTGCCATACACAACCATTCCACGCTTAACTCCAAGGCTCATTAAAACATTTGCAAGTGGGGTTAGCAAATGCTCATCATATACACCTAAAACCTGCATAGATGGACTTGCAGGATTTGTTAGGGGTCCTAGGATATTAAAAACCGTTCTAAATCCAAGCTCACGCCTTAAAGTTCCTACATATTTCATAGATGAATGATAATTTTGTGCGAAAATGAAGCAAAGTCCAACTTTATTTAGTAATTCTACGCATTTTTGTGGGCTTTGGTTGATATTTACTCCAAGTGCTTCAAAGCAATCTGCTGTGCCACTTTTTGATGAGGCTGCACGGTTGCCATGCTTTGCTACTTTTACGCCACCACTAGCTACTACGATAGCTGATGTGGTAGAGATATTAAAGCTATTTGAACCATCTCCACCAGTTCCAACTAAATCAAGCACTTCTAAATTGCCACAATCAACTTTTTGCGAATGTGCTCTCATAGCTGCTGCACAACCTGCTATTTCAGGTATGGTTTCAGCTTTTGTGCTTTTAGTGGATAGTGCTGCTAAAAATGCTGCGTTTTGAGTTTGCGTTGTGTTGCCACTCATAATTTCATTTATAACGCTAAATGCCTCATCATAAGTTAAATCTTCTTTGCTTACTATTTTTACAATGGCTTCTTTTATCATTTTTAATCCTTTAAATTATTTGCTTCATTTATCGCTGAAATCACTGCTTTTGCTTTGTTTATACACTCTTTAAATTCGTTTTTAGGGATAGATTTTTCCACAATTCCTGCACCACTTCTTACATAAACTTTGCCATTTTTTTTGTAAGCTAATCTTATCGCTATACAAGTATCCATATTTTTAGTAAAGCTAATGTATCCAATCGCACCACCATAAATACCACGCTTGGTTTTTTCAAGCTCATTTATAAGTTTAGAGGCTTTATCTTTAGGTGCTCCAATAAGCGTTCCTGCTGGTAAAATCGCTAGCAACGCATCAAGTGCGTCAAATTTAGTATCAATTTCGCCACAAACACAAGAGCTAATATGCATTACATGTGAATATCTTACGATTTCGTGAAGGTTTTTTACATATACACTTTCTCTTTTACAAACTTTATTTAAATCTTCTATGCCTAAATCAATTAGCATATTATGCTCATCTAGTTCTTTTTCATCGTGAAGTAGCTCGTATTCTAGCCTATCATCTTCGGCTTTATTTTCGCCTCTTTTTCTAGTTCCTGCTAGTGGAAATGTGTGTAAAAAATTGTTTTCAAGTTTTACTAAAGTCTCAGGCGAAGCACCCGCAAGCTCAACATCAGTGCCACTAAAATAAAACATATAAGGCGATGGATTAATGCTTCTTAGCATTCTATAAGTATTTATTAATGAGCCTTGAAAATTAGCCTCTAAAAGATTTGATAAAACAATTTGCTTTATCTCGCCATTTTTTATATGCTTTTGAGCTTTAGTAACCATATCGCAAAACTCTGTTTCACTAAATTTTGGGACAAACTCGCTTTGTAAGCTTCCTGTATCAGCATCTTGCACATCTTGAGATTTTATAATACTTGCTATTTTTAAAAGCTCGTTTTTAGCGATTTCATAATTTTTATCTATATCATCAAGGCTAATATTTGCTATTAGGATAATTTTTTGTCTTAAATTATCATAAGCGATAACCTTATCAAATAGCATAATATCAATATCTTTAAATTGATTTTCATCTTCTAAATTATCAAATTCTATGCCACTATATTTTACATAATCATACGCAAAATACCCCACAAATCCACCGGTAAAACTAGGTAGATAATCAAACGATGGGCTTTTGTGTTTGTTTAAAATATCTCTTATAGCTTGATTTGGGTTGGTTTCATTAATTATTTTGCCATTAATCTTAATAACTCCATCAACACAATTAAGCTCTAGTTTTGGGTCAAACCCTAAAAATGTATATCTTCCCCATTTTTCATTATTTGTAACAGACTCAAGGATATAACAATGTTTTGAAATCTTTTTGAGTTTTTTTAAAGTATTAATCGGCGTAGAAAAATCAGATAATATCTCGCAACTAATCGGTGCTATATC
>CAZYDK010000098.1:0-5648 GCA_964646025.1 uncultured Campylobacteraceae bacterium
CATCTACATACACTATATGGTCCTAAAGCTTTTGGGTACTTCATTTGGTCTCCTTAAGTTATTTTAAAAACTATTATATTAACAATCTTTATTTTAAAAATAATTAAAATTTAAATATTTTTTATTTTTATTATGTAAAAAATGCAAAAATATTATTATTTATATATTATTTTATATATTTTTAATAATTTTTTTGCAAAAATTATTAAATTAATAAAAACTTTTTATTTTAATTTAAAGGAGAGAGTATGTTTAGCATTGGGTTTTCTGCCGTTGCTATATTTTTATTGGTATTTATGCTTTATAAAAAGGTAAATGCCCATATGGCGTTGCTACTTAGTGGTTTATTTTTGCTTTTTGTATCAGTATGTCATAATAGTGATGCTTTATTTATAGCTGATATTTTTAAAAAGGGAGATGGAGTTAAAAAAGCAAGCGATGGGCTTAATTTTTTATTGTTTGATATATTTGAAGTATTTAATAAAAATCTATCTTCTACACTTAGTGGTCTTGGTTTACAGCTTATGTGTATTGCTGGTTTTAGTGCTTATATGGAGCATGTTGGAGCTAGTTATGCTTTATTTAAGGTGTTTGAAAAACCACTTAATATGGTAAAATCTCCATATACGCTTTTAATTGTTTCTTATTTTGTAACACAATTTTTAGTAATTTTTATACCATCTCATGCTGGTCTTGGGCTTTTGCTTATGGTTACTATGTATCCGATTTTAGTTAGAACAGGTGTTTCAAAGTTATCAGCTTTAACAGTTATTGGAACTTGCCAATATATTGACCATGGACCTGGAAGTGGTAACGTTATCATGGCATCTAAAACAGCAGGTGTTGACCCAGCTACATATTTTGTTCATCATCAATTACCTACAACAATACCTATTATAATAGCTGTTGCAATTGCAATTTATTTTACATCTAAATATTTTGACAAAAGAGATAATTTTGTTTTCAATAAAGATGAAATCGAAAAAGAATTAAATGAAAACAATAAGAGCGATACTCTTAAAGTATCTCCAAAGATTTATGCGATTTTACCTATTATTCCACTTGTTTTAATACTAGGTTTTTCAAAAGTTTTTGGAACTACAATTAAAATGAACGTTCCTGTTGCTATGATGATATCTACTTTTGTTGCAATTATTTTTGAGATGATTAGATATAGAAGTGTTGTGGAGACTTTAAACTCAATTATGATATTTTTCAAGGGTATGGGTCATTTGTTTGTAATAACAGTCAGCCTTATAGTTTGTGGTCAGGTTTTTGCAGCTGGACTTTTATCTATAGGATTTGTTAGCACTTTAATCGATTTTGCAAAAGGTGCTGGTTTTGGTGTTATAGCAATTATTATATTTGTATCAATCTTGCTTTCTGTATCAGCATTTTTAATGGGTTCTGGAAACGCAGCATTCTTTAGTTTTGCACCACTTATTCCAAATATAGCAAAATCATTTAATGTTGAAACTATTATGATGATAGCACCTATTCAAATTATGACAGGTTTTGGAAGATGCGTAAGCCCTATAGCTCCTGCTATACTTGCAGTATCTAGCATAGCAAAAGTAAGTCCTTTTGCTGTTGTAAAAAGAACTGCTATACCTATGATTGTTGCAGGAATTGTTAATATAATTTGTGTATTTATTTATGTTTAAAAAATTTTTTAAGGAGATACCATGAAGGAAAAAACAAAATTAATTCATTTAGGTCGTGGTAAGGATTTGCCTGTAAGAGCGGTAAACCCTAGTGTTATGAGAGCATCAACTATACTTTTTAAAGACCATAAAACTTGGCAAGAATATCGTGAACTTAGAAAAACGCAAAGGGTTTTGAGCTATGGTGCAAGAGGAACCGAAACAAACTTTGAGTTAGAAAAATTACTTTGTGAGCTTGAGGGTGGTTTTAGAGCTCAGCTTTTCCCAACAGGGCTTGCAGCACTTGCTATGGTTTTATTAAACTACGCTAGTTCTGGGGCTCATTTTTTAATAACTGATGGAATTTATGGACCTGTTAGAACAATTTGTGATTTATTTTTAAATAAAATTGGTGTTGAGGTTGATTTTTTAAAAGCTGATGCTAGTGATGTTGAAAGTAAAATTAAGCCAAACACAAAGCTTATTTTATGCGAAAGCCCTGGTTCTATTATGTATGAAATTATAGATGTTCCAAAATTATGTGAGATAGCCCATAAGCACAATATTCCTGTTGCGATTGATAGCACATATTCAAGTGCTTATTTATCAAATCCTATAAAGCTTGGGGTTGATATTTGTGTGATTGCAGCTACTAAGTATTTAAGCGGACACTCTGATGTTGTTATGGGTTGTGTTATTGTAAATGAAAAAGAGTGGAAAAACTTTGATAAGCTACCAGAAGCATTAGGACTTACAACAAGCCCTGATGATTGTTATTTAGTTCTTAGAGGTATGAGAACTCTTGCGGTAAGATTAAAAACTCACGAAGAATCTACAGATAAAGTTGTTGAATTTTTAAAGACAAGAAAAGAAATTAAAACTATTTTTTATCCAAAATTACCAACTCATCCAAACCATGAGATTTTTAAAAGAGATTTTATAGGCACAAATGGTATGGTTACTATAGAATTTGCGGACAATATCACTAAAGACCAAGCTATTAAGTTTGTAGATGATTTAGAGTATTTTTCAATAGGTGCTAGTTGGGGTGGATATGAAAGCCTTGCAACTGTTACAATGCCGCCAAGAACAGCTACTAAAGTAGATGAAAATAGGGTTTTTGTAAGATTTCATATCGGCTTAGAAGACGTTAGTGATTTGATAGCTGATTTAGAACAAGCGTTTAATAAAATTAAATAAGGAGTGGTTATGACTGGTGTTAGTGTATTTGATATGAGATTACTTGGGGATTCTTGGAGCACAAAAGCTATGCGTGATATTTTTTGTGAAGAAAACAGAATCCAAAAATGGCTTGATGTTGAAGCAGCACTTGCTAAAGCTCAAGCAAAACTTGGCATTATCCCACAAGCTGCAGCTGATGAGATAGCTAAAAAATCATTTTATAAATATATGGATATGGATTTTATATTTAACGAATATAAAAAAACAAAGCATCCATTAGTTCCAACCGTAAGAGGTTTAGAAAAAGCATGCGAGAATGGATATGGAGAGTTTGTTCATTTTGGAGTAACTACTCAAGATATTATGGATACAGGATTTATATTACAATTTAAAGAAGCTATGAAACTTATAAAAGATGATTTAAAAACTATAGCAAAATCTTTAAAAAATCTTGCACTAGAACATAAAAATACAGCTATGATGGGAAGAACTTTAGCACTTCAAGCATTGCCTATTACTTTTGGTCATAAAGTTGCTATTTGGCTTGATGAACTTAATAGACATTATGAAAGAATACTTGAATGCGAAGAAAGACTTTATGTAGGACTTATAGTTGGTGCTGTTGGAACAAAAGCTAGTCTTACTGACCAACATAACGAAGTTGAAAAACTAACACTTGAGAGTTTAGGGTTAAAAGTTCCTTATATTTCTTGGCAACCAGCAAGAGATAGAATAATTGAGCTTGGATATGTGCTAGCAAATATAAATGCGACATTTAATAAAATAGCTCATCAGATTTTAATCTTATCTCATAATGAAGTAAATGAAGTAGCTGAGCCATTTGGCAAGGGTCAAGTAGGAAGCTCTACAATGCCACATAAAAGAAATCCAGCTATAAGCGAAAATGCTGTAACTGTTAGTAATACATTAAAAGCAAATATTGCAATTTTAAGTGATATTGAAAGACACGAGCATGAAAGAGATGGTCAGGTTTGGAAAATGGAGTGGAAACTAATCCCTGAAATCTTTTTAATGCTTTCTTGCGTGCTTGATAATATGAAAACAGCTTTAGGTGGATTAGAAGTGAAAAAAGATTCAATGCTAAATAATCTTAATACATTAAAAGGTTTTGTTTTAGCAGAAAGAGTTATGTTTGCACTAAGTGAGCATTTTGGAAAACAACATGCTCATGAGATTGTGTATGAAAATGCAATGCAAGGAATTGAAAACAACAAAACATTTAAAGAGGTTTTATTAGCAGATAGTAGAGTAAGAGAAGTTTTAGATGAAAAAGCGATAGATACCTTGCTAGATGCTACAACTTATGTTGGATACGCACCAAAATTAGTTGATGAGTTTTTAGAAAAAATTAAAAACGCAGAGATATTAAAGGATTAAATATGCTTTATAGTGAAAAGTTAGCTGATTTTATAGTAAATACAAGTTATGAAGATATACCAGCTGATGTTAAAACTAGAGCAAAAGAACTAATGCTAGATACCATAGGGGTTGCTCTTGCAGGTAGTAAAAACGATGCAATTTTAAAAGCTATAAAAGCATTTAAAAGCGAAAATGGTAATACAAGCATTTGGGGTAGCGATTTTAAAGCTACCCCGCTTGATGCAGCTATGATAAATGCTATGAGTTCTCATGTGCTTGATTTTGATGATACTTTGACAGAAGCTATACTTCATGCAAGTGCGATTTTAACTCCGCTTTGTCTTAGTTATGGATTTTCTAAAACAAGTGATGGTAAAAAAATATTAAAAGCTTTTATTATGGGTTGGGAAGTCGCTGGAAGAGTTGGCGTTGCTAGTAATGGAACTTTTCATAAAAATGGTTTTCATACAAGTGCTATTGCTGGTGTATTTGGAGCTTGTGCAGCAGCTTGTGTTATAAATGATTTAAATGTTTTGCAAACAATTAATGCTTTAGGTTTTGCCGCTAGTTTTGCAGGTGGGATAAATGAGTTTTTAAGCAATGGGAGTAATTCTAAGATACTTCATATAGCAAGTGCGGTTTTAAATGGGATTAGAGCTTGTGATTATGCTAAAGCTGGTCTTTTTGGTCCTGTTAGTATTTTTGAAGGTCGTGATAATATCTTTAGAGCATTTGGTATAGAATCTGAATGTGACAAAACAAGGCTTGATAAAAATTTAGGAAAAGATTATATGGTTAAAGAGGTATCAATTAAGCCATATCCAAGTTGTCATTTTGCTCATGGACTTGTTGATTGTGCCAAAGAGCTTAGAAATGATGGAATAAAGCCTGATGATATAAAAGAGATTTTATGTTATGTTGATGCTGTGCCAATTACCTTTATATGCGACCCTATAGAAAAAAAGCACAATCCTAAAACTGATTATGAAGCAAAATTTTCATTTGCATATCTAATAAGCTATATGTTTATAGACGGCAAGATAAATCTTAGTTCGTATGATGATTTAAAACGCAGCGAGATTGTAAATTTTGCTAAAAAAATAAAGTATGAAAAATATGTTTCAGAAGGGTTTCCAAAGTATTTTTGCGGAAAATTAAAAGCAACCCTTAATGATGGTAGCATTATCATTAAAGAAGTAAAAATTAATAAAGGCAATCCAGACAATGCATTAAGTTTAGATGAGTTGCTTGAAAAATTTAATGCAAACATAAACAACCCTAGTCTTTCAAACAAGATTAAAGAACAAATTTTAAACTTAGAAAACTTGAATAGTTTTCAATAAGTTGTAATTTATCGTTTTTGGATTTTATAATTCAAAAACGATAAAATCAAATTTCGTTTGTTTGAGCCTTTACGCTAAAGCCTCACAAACTTTTCAAAGC
>CAZYDK010000099.1:0-5557 GCA_964646025.1 uncultured Campylobacteraceae bacterium
GTTAGCGTATATTATGCTAATTAGTGTGAAAAATATTAATAACTTTTTCATGGGGTTCCTTAAATTAAGAAATAAATTTAAAACGCAATTATACAACTTTAGCTTAAATTATATTTTAAACATCTCTATGCGAGAAAATAAAGAATTTTTATCATAAGAATATTCTATCATCAGTTGCCACCTACCACCACCTAAGCTGCTTGTAGGAATACTAATTTTACCATCTTCTAATACACATTTTACAATACTATCTTTTTTTGCTGTGTGTGGATGAACTATCATAGCTTTGATTTTAACATCATTTAAATTTGCATTTACATCTAACTTTTTAAGCTCTATGGTTAAGCTATCTTTTACAACATAAGCAACTTTAGTGCTGTTTTTAAGTTTTATAGTATCTGTATTTAATACAACTGGTTCAAAAATCTTTAAAAAATTTTCTTCTGATTTTTGAATTTCATTAAAATTATTTTCAACATTTTGATATCTATCAAAATAACTATAATCATCTTCTACTGGAAAATCTAACGACTGTATAACGGTAACAACACAAGCTATTATCATAAATACAATAAGTCCAATAATCGTATATGGCCAATGACGACCTTTTTTATTTTGTTTCAACTTTTTTTCCTTGTAAATTTTCTTTTAATCATAACACCTAAAACAATAATCACAATAGCATAAAAAATCATTCTTATACTATTTAAAAAATTTTGATTTGTATTGGCAAAAGCATTATCTAAAACAATATTAAATTTCTCTGCCACTTCAAAAGACATTTCTCCAAATCCATTTAAAATCCCAGCATTATATGGGTCTTGAGCTTTTGGAGATGATATGAGAGGTAGAATTGCTCCTTGAGTTGGGAAAAAGCCCCACTTTAAATAATAAAAATTTAAAAGCTTATCTTTACTAATAACATCATCCATATTTTTACTATTTAAAATGCTTATTCTTTTGCTACTACTATCAAGAACAATAACAGCGTATTTTTCATAATCTTTTACAAGCTGTTTACTAGTATCAAATAAGTTTTTAAAATCATTATCATCGCTTATACTAACACCTAAAAAAACGCCTGTTTTTTCATAAACTTCATTTGAGATTACATTTATTTGACTAACAACCCTATCATTTAAAACATTACCTTGATTGATAAGCACACCATTACTAGCAAATAAAAACATAAATGCGGGGAATAAAACCCCGCTTAAGAATAATTTTTTCATCCTATTCCTAAATTGTTTCCTGTAAGAACAGACCAAGCACCAATGATAGCTAAAACAATCATACCAAGTAAAATTATAATTTCTAAGCTCTTACTCATTTAGCGTCCTTTCTTATGTCATTAAGCTTAAGATTGTCATTTCTCATCTTAACTTCTTCTATCTTGTCTAACTTATAAGGGTTTTTAGCAACATCTTGCTGAGTTTTGATACCCCATATAGTAAGACCTACTAAAATACTAAGCAAAAGAACGGTAGCAATAAGCATTCCCGTAACACCGTGCAATCCAAATACACATCTGTTTTGATTTTCATTATTCATATTATTCCCCTTGCTTTGATAAGCTAGATACATAACGAGCAACAGCTTCTATCTGGTTATCACTTAAAATATGACTAAAACTAGGCATTGCACCGATTACTAAAACACCTTCTTTTAAATCAGGGTCTGCTATCTTTCCGCTATGTAAAACATTTGCAGCAAAGCTATATGTTCCATAGTTATTTAAAGCAGGTGCAACACCTTCCATACCCTCACCTTGCTCACCGTGGCAAGAAGCACAAGCATTAGCATATAATTCTTCACCTTTAGTTAAAGCATCTTTATCGCTAATATTTTGACTTTTACTAAGCTCAGAAACTATATAAGAAGCAACAGCATTCATATCTTCTTCGCTCTCAAGTCCTAAGTCTTCACCTTTTTGCATTTGACCATATCCAAGACCTGTAGAACCATTCTTTAATGTATAAACGATACCGTCTTTACTACCCCAACGAGTTAAATCCTGAGCTTTACCATTTATACCGTTACCTTCAAGACCGTGACATGGTGCACACTGAACCATGAAAACAGATTCACCCATAGCAACTTTTTGCTCATCGTTTAATGTTTCATATCTAGCATTATATTTTGCATTATATGCAGATACTTCTTCATTATACTCACCTATAGAAGAGTATTTATTTAGCGGATAACCTACCAAAAAATACCACACAGCAAAAACAATAAGTATAACAAACATCAAAGCCCAACCTAAAGGCAATGGATTTTTATACTCGCCTATACCATCCCAGACTTCTTCAACTAATTCAACCTCTGCGCGTTTTTGCTTCATTTGTCTATAAGCGTTATTTACAACTATAAACACAGCCAAAAATATAACTACCGCACCAATTATTGATAACAAGTTTACATTGTCTGAAAGATTAAAAAATGCAAAACTACTCTTTTCGTTCATTTTCTATCCCTTCTATTATTATACTCTAAAGTAGCACTTGTTAAATCATCATCAAGTGCCAACTTTGCATACTTTTCATAATCTTTTCTACCAGTTCTTTGGCTTTTATACAAATGATATATATAAGCGTATAAACCAATAGTTAAAAAAGTAACCAAAAAGAAATATCCATATCCTTGATATCTAATCAATTCTTGAATATCCATTACTTATCCTTATTTCAAACTGTTTAAATAAGCTATCAAAGCAACAATTTGCTTAATCTCACACTTATCGCTTAATGGATTTTCGTTGCAAGGCTCAAAAGCAGCTTTGATTTCTGGGTCTTTCATATTATCAACGATAACCTTAGCCTCTTCAACAGCTTGTTTCTTAGCTTCTTCTAAAGTTCCTAACTTTGGCATACCCTCATCATCATAAGGAACATTAAATACTTTTTTAACAGTATAAGCTTCTGCATACGCTGTATCTATATCTGCATTTTTCTTAAACAAATGCGGATACTTTGGCATAATAGAACCAGGAACAACAGACACAGGGTCTTTCATATGATTTTCATGCCAATCTGTAGTTCTTGTTCTACCAATTCTCATAAGGTCTGGTCCTGTTCTTTTTGAACCCCATAAGAATGGTCTATCATAAGCGTATTCTCCGCTTTTTGAATACTCACCATATCTATCTGTCTCAGCTTTAAATGGACGGATAAGTTGAGAGTGACATGCGTTACAGCTATCAGCTATATAAACATGACGACCTGCAAGCTCTAAAACACTATATGGTTTTCTACCTTCAATAGGTCTAGCATTTGCCGCAAAAGAAGGTAAAATCTCAACTATACCAGCATAAGCTATAACAACAAAAACAAAAACTGCAAAAAAGAATGGATTTTTTTCTAACCAACTAAACATTTTTGCCTCCTTAACCGTTCATCGGTGATGCTGATATAGGCTCTTGAGTAAGAGTTCTACCAGAAACAACTGACTTATAAATGTTATATGCAAACATTATAAATCCTATCATATACATAAGACCACCAATAGCCTTAATCCAATAATAAGGTTTAAGCTCAATAACAGTATCTATAAAGCTATACATAAGCATACCGTCACTATCAACAGCTCTCCACATCATACCTTGAGTAATACCCGCAATCCACATTGATGTAAAGTAGAACACAATACCTGTTGTTTGTATCCAAAACTGTGCTTCTACTAGCTTTTTGCTATAAATTTCACGCTTAAATACCCTTGGAGTCATATGATAAAGTGCCGCCATAGTCATAAATCCAACCCAACCAAGTGTTCCATCATGAACGTGTCCTGGAATCCAGTCTGTAAAGTGCGCTAAAGCGTTGATTGATTTAACAGATTGAATTGAACCTTCAAGCGTTGAGAACATATAAAATGTTGAAGCTAAAATCATAAACTTAATCAATGGGTTATTACTCATTTGCTCCCACTCACCTTTCATTGTAAGTAGTATATTTAAAGCACTACCCCAGCTAGGTAAAATAAGAACAACAGAAAAAATTGAACCCATAGTTTGCATCCAATCTGGCACTGTAGAGAATATAAGGTGGTGTCCACCAGCCCAAAGATATATAAACATCAAAGACCAGAATGAAAACAATGATAATTTATAAGAAAAAATCGGCTGACCGCTTTCCTTTGGTAAGAAATAATAAATCTCAGCAATAATAGCAACAGTGAAAACAAAAGCAACCGCGTTATGTCCCCACCACCATTGAACTAAAGCATCGTTTGTTCCTGCATACATAGATACAGAGTGTAGCCAACTACCAACACCTGAAACAAGTCTTGTAGGCACTTCCATATTGTTAAACAAATAAAGCATAGCAACACCCAAAAATGTAGCTATATAGTACCATATAGAAATATAAAGACTTTTTTCACGGCGTATTCCGATAAGTCCAAAAATACTCATACCCCAAAGAACCCAAACCACAACAACAGCAATGTCAAACGGCCATTCAAGTTCTGCATACTCTTTTGATGTTGTAACACCAGCAAACAAGCTCACAACAGCAAGAAGTAAAAGGATAAAAAATAAAATAAAGTGTGCCTTACCGACAAACATCAAAAACTTTGATTCTGCCATAGACACCTTTAAAACTCTTTGGCCTACATAATACCATGTAGCCCAAATACCACTTAACATAAAACCATAAATCACACCGTTTGTGTGCAATGGTCTTAAACGACCAAAAATGGCATATTCGCCCGCTAAATCATTTAGCTCTGGCATTGCAAGTTGAAAAGCTATCAACGTTCCAATACCCATTCCGATTATGCCAAACAAAATACATGCATACATAAACCATTTAGCTACGGTATAATCGTAGCTCATATGCTGCGATGGATTTGCCATGACCTCTCCTTAATAAAACAATGTTAATCAAACCTTACAAAATAAAGATTTTGTTGTCATTATATGATTTTGAAAATATAATGAAACTTAAAACAGCACTATTTTTTAACACTTATTAATTTAATGTTAATTTTTTGATGTTAAAACAAATGTTTAAAATATATTTAAGTTTTATAAAAACAACTAAATTTCGTTTGTTTGGGATAGATTATTGTTTAAAATATTGTTTTATCAAAACATCATTTATATAGCTAGTGCTACACTGAAAGCATTTTTCATCTTTTTTGTTACAAATCTCATCTAGTGAAAGTTTGATAAAGTCTAGTTTTTCTAAGTATCTCAAACGCTCATCAAATCCATACAAACAAGGCTCTTGATTATGTAGGTTTTGACTAAACTCATCTTCAAGCACTTCTTGAGATACTTCGTATTTATAAAAACGCATATTTTTTGATATATTCTGCTTGTTTAAAAAAATACTAGCAAACAAATCATTTTTATAAGCCTTACAAACACTTAAAAAATCTTTTTGTAGCACCTGCCTACCACGCTTAGCAAAATCTAGCATAAAACACGCTTTTTTATCATCTAATTTGCACGACCTATCCCACAAACTCACAGCAAAATCAAACGCCGTTTCATCTAACTTATAAACATAATTTGCCAAAAGCAAACACGCATAAGCGTCGTTTTGCTCGCATT
>CAZYDK010000100.1:0-2673 GCA_964646025.1 uncultured Campylobacteraceae bacterium
TCTAACTATAAAAAATGCCATTATTCCAACATAAATCATAGAAATTCTTTGTGCCAAACATAAAATGCACGGATTATCCTTAAAAATATATCCAAACACAAAGTTAGCAATCCCAACAGGAAAAACAAGAACACATAAAGCAGCCAAAGCCATCAGCAGATAAAATAATTTTACTTTTTTAATCTCTTGCATAATCTCTCCTTATGGGTTTATAGCAGATAACAATCCGCCCGATTTATGACCTATAAACAGCACAACCATCAAAATCCAAGAAATGATAACTAGATTAAAAGCTAGTTTTTCTTTTTCTGGCTTTTTTATGATTAAAACAAAAGCACATAAAATGAGTAAAAGTTCTAAAAACTCCATAAAATCTTCTTAAAAATAATTTAATTACATACTCAAAATAAATTAAAAACCACACAAATATCTTAAAATACAGATTTTATATAAAAAGCAGGCAGTAATTTTGATTTTTCTTATCAGCAAGATAAAGGTTATCAATGGTAGCTATTTTTACTTAAAATTAACATTTTAGTGTTTTTAATTTTCTTTTTACTGAGCTTTATCAATCTAGATATTTTTTATAAATATCTAAAACACTATCCAAACAAACGAAATTTGGCTAAAGTTTTTTTTAAATTGTTGATTTAGCTAAACATTATCATTTAAAAAATCTGCTAATTTTTTAGCACTTGCAAATGCAAAATGAATGTTAAAACCACCAAGCATACCGCCTATATCAACACATTCTCCTATAAAAAACATACCATCTACCTTGCTTTGATAGTTTTCATCAAGCTCAAAAACCCCACCTTTACAAATCTCAGCTTTATTAAAACCAAGCGTTCCCGCAGGTGCAAATTTATATGAGTTTAGCGAATGCAAAAGTTCTTTTTCATCTTTTGTATAATCTTTATAAGCTTTATCATCTAGATTGAAATTATTTAAAAAAGCTTTTACGAAGTTTTTGGGTAATTTAAGTGATGAGCTAATCTGTTTTTTGCTTAATTTTGCGTTTTTAAAATCAGCTAAAAAATCTATCATAAAAAATCCTTTTTCCCACCACAAAGACGCACTAAGCACACTAGGACCACTTATGCCTTTATGTGTGCAAAGCAAACTAGAGCTTATGATTTTATCATCAATTGTGATTTTAACATCAAGGCTTATACCGCTTATCCCCTTTAGCCAAAAATCTTGTTTTTGAAGACCAAAAGGCACTAAAGCAGGTTTAAACTCACTATAGCCTATATCAAAATATTTAGCCACATTTAACGCCAAATCACTAACTCCAAGCTCACTAAAACTTATCCCACCAGTTGCTAAAACTACATTTTTACACTTAAATACAACATCTTTAGAATGTAGCGTAAAGATGTTATTTTCTTTTGTGATTTTTGTTATTTTAATATTTGTTTTTATGTTGATTTTTATTTTTTTAAGTATCTCATCTTTAACCAAAGATGATGAGTTTGCAAAAAATTGTTTATTTCTTATCATTTTAAAATCAAGATTTTTAAAAAAATCAAGATTATCTTTATATGTAAAATTATCTAGACTCTGTTTTAAATGCTCATATTTTCCAAAATAATTTTTAGGATTTATGTTTTGGTTTGTTATGTTGCATTTTCCACCACCGCTTATTAAAAGCTTTTTAGCCACCTTGTTATTTTGCTCTATGATTAACGCATTTTGATTTTTTAAATTTGCAGCCAAAAAAAGTCCCGCCGCTCCAGCACCGATTATAATTATGTCGTAAGTTTTGATTTTAAAGCCTTTTTGTGATATTTTTTCGTATTTTATAATAATTTTTATAAGGAAAAAATATGAAAAAAATAATCCTAGCAAGTTCTAACCCACATAAAGCAAAAGAAATAAGCCATATTTTAGGAGTTGAAGTTTTGTGTGCTAAGGACTTTGTAAAAGACTTTAATCCGATTGAAAATGGTGCTAGTTTTAAACAAAACGCCAAAATAAAAGCAAAAGCTCTTTGGGAAAACCTAGAAAACAAACAAGATTATATGGTTTTAAGCGATGATAGCGGTTTATGCGTTGATGAGCTTGATAAAAATCCAGGAATTTACAGTGCTAGATGGGACGATAAAAACGAATTTAGCGGAACACAAGATGAAAAAAACAGAAAAAAACTCTCAAACGAATTAAACAAAAAAGGTTTAACAAGCTCAAAAGCTGCTTTTATCTGTGTTTTATGTCTAATGTATGATGATAAAATGGAATTTTTCAAAGGCGTTTTAGAAGGAATGGTGATAGATAAAGAGCGTGGAGAAAACGGCTTTGGGTATGATAGTATGTTTTTAGTAAAAGACCGCACACTAGCAGAACTTAGCGAAAGTGAAAAAAATCAAATCTCACATAGATATAAAGCATTAAAATTAGTTTGTGAGTTTTTAGAAGAAAACAACCTAAGATAAACACTTAAAACAAACGAAATTTAAAAACACAAATTTCGTTTGTTTATAATTTATAATCAAATCAAAAAATAAACACAAATGGAAAATAAAAAAGTGGTGGTTTCTCCCAGAATCGAACTGGGGACACAAGGATTTTCAGTCCTTTGCTCTACCGACTGAGCTAAGAAACCAAAGTAGGGTGGTAAAAAGTGGTGGTTTCTCCCAGAATCGAACTGGGGACACAAGGATTTTCAGTCCT
>CAZYDK010000100.1:2773-5240 GCA_964646025.1 uncultured Campylobacteraceae bacterium
AAAAAGTGGTGGTTTCTCCCAGAATCGAACTGGGGACACAAGGATTTTCAGTCCTTTGCTCTACCGACTGAGCTAAGAAACCATTTAAAAAGTTGAGATTATAGTAGGTTTTTTTTAAAGCTTACTTAAAATCATCAAAATTTATCATATTTAAAAAACGAATTTGCTTTTTCAAAATACCAAAATTTATAAAACAATTTACAAGTAAAACCCCTAAAAACATAGATAAATAAACAAAAACAAAACTAATACTAATAAACAAACCACTTATAAAAAACATAAATAAATAAAACAAAAGTATTTTTTTATGAATAGATAAAACTTTTTTAAAATTATCATCATCTTTTGTTTTTACTAATAAAATTTTGTCAAAAAAGCTAACACAAGCAAATATTCTCATCTCTTTTAGCTCAATTTTTTCATCATAAAAGAGTGTTTTTTCATAGTTTGATTTACTAAATTCATCTTTTAGCACAAATAAATTTATATTTTTTTCTTCATTATTTTTTTTGCTATTTTTATCAAAATATGAAAAATTATCATCTAAATTAGGTTTTAAATATCCTATATAAAATGTATTTTTACTAAAAAAAATCAGATTTTTAGCAAAAACAAAATACTTTAAAAAACTATTCATCAATACCCTTGTTTTTTATTTTAATTATATAAAAAATACATGAAATATATCAAGAATATACAAAATATTATTTATGAAAATAATTATCAAAACGCTATTTTACAAGGATTTTTAAGGATTTTTTTTAAAGTTTATTTTATAAATTTTCTATATCATCACAAAAAAGATAAAAATTATCCTAATTTGTTTAAAATGTTGATTTTTATTTAAATTGATTAGATTAAGGACTAAAATGAAAGAGATTTATTTAGACAATAACTCTAGCACAATGGTTGACCCAGAAGTGCTAGAGCTTATGTTGCCGTATTTTTCAAAGTTTTATGGCAACCCAAATAGCTTACATAGATTTGGTACAGCATCTCATAAAGCATTAAATGATGCTTTAGATAAGCTTTATGATGGTTTAGGTGCTAGTAGCTATGATGATATCATTATAACTTCATGTGCTACTGAGAGTATAAACTGGGTTTTAAAAGGTGTTTATTTTGATGAGATTTTTGGTAAAAACAAAAATGAAATCATAATAAGCGGTGTAGAACACCCAGCAGTAAGTGCAACTTGCGAGTTTTTAAAAACAAAACTTGGAGTAAAAATCACAACTTTACCAGTAAACGCAAACGGTTCTTGTAATGTTAGCGATTTAAAAGAAGCTATTAGCGATAAAACAGCTTTAGTTAGCATTATGTGGGCAAACAATGAAACTGGAATTATTTTCCCTATAAAAGAATTAGCGGAAGTAGCTCATGAACACGGTGCACTTTTTCATACAGACGCTACACAAGCAGTTGGAAAAATAAAAGTAGATTTTAGAAGTGCTGGTGTTGATTATGCTAGTTTTTCAGCTCATAAGTTTCATGGACCAAAAGGAGTTGGGGGTCTTTATATAAAACAAGGTAAAAACTTAGCGTCATTACTACACGGTGGAGAGCATATGGGTGGTCGCCGTAGCGGAACACTAAATGTGCCGTTTATTATAGGTATGGGTGAAGCCATAAGAATAGCAAACACAATGCTAAGCTATGAAGATATGCATATAAGAAGATTAAGAGATAAGCTAGAAGATGCATTGCTTACATTGCCTGATGTTAGCGTTATAGGTGATAGAGCTTTGCGTGTTCCAAATACTATTTTAGCTAGTATAAAAGGTGTTGAAGGGGAGGCTATGATATGGGATTTAAACCAAAATGGCATAGCAGCTAGTACAGGAAGTGCTTGTGCATCTGAAACGCTTGAGAGTAACCCTATAATGGAAGCTATCGGAGCTACACCTGATTTAGCTCACACAGCACTTAGACTTAGCCTTAGTAGGTTTAATACAGAAGAAGAAATTGACTATGCAGCAGAGCAAATCATAAAAGCTACAAATCGCCTAAGAGCTATATCAAGCACTTATGCTTACGCACCATCATGGTATGAAAAAAAGTAAGGAGACACAATGGCAAGAGCTAATTTAATCGGTGGTTCAATTTGGGATGAATACTCACAAAAAGTTCAAGATTTGATGAATAACCCAAGACATATGGGAGAGCTTACAGAAGAAGACGCAGCTAAAACTAATACAAAACTTATCATAGCTGATTTTGGAGCAGAAAGCTGTGGTGATGCGGTTAGGCTTTATTGGCTTGTAGATGAAAGCACAGATATCATAAAAGACGCTAAGTTTAAAAGCTTTGGTTGTGGAACAGCTATAGCAAGTAGCGATACAATGGCAGGTCTTTGTATAGGCAAAACAATTGATGAAGCTGTTAAGATAACAAACCTTGATGTTGAATTTGCTATGCGTGATAATCCTGATACTCCTGCAGTTCCACCTCAAAAAATGCATTGTAG
>CAZYDK010000101.1:0-5115 GCA_964646025.1 uncultured Campylobacteraceae bacterium
TATATCTTGCATATAATTCCTTTTTGTCTATTTTTGAATTTACATTTAGTGGTAACTTATCTAAAAAAAACACCTTTGAAATTTTCATATAGTGTGGTAAAACTTTCAAACATTCATTTATTATGCGGTTTTTTTCTTCGTTTTCATCTTCTACAACTTTTTCTACAAAAGCATAAATTTTATCATCAACCACAACACACACAGCAAGTGGAGTATTTGCTACCTTTTTTAGCACCCCTTCAACTTCTAAAAGCTCAATCCTAAAACCATTTATTTTTACTTGGTCGTCGCTTCTTCCAAGATATATAAGTCCGCATTTATTTTCTTCTACTAAATCCCCTGTTTTATACCAAATCTTACCATCAAGTTCTAAAAATGGCTTTTTTAAATCTTTGTTTAAATAAGACGCTATAACTTGCCCACCTGATAAAAGTAGTTCATTATCAAAGATTTTATACTCATTATCTTTATAAATATGACCTATTGGAACAATATTGTTTTTAAAAAATTCCCTATCTTTTGGCTCATATATATATCTTGTGATAGCTATGGTTGCCTCTGTTGGACCATAAATGTTTATAAACTTTGCATTTGGTGCAGCTTTTATAAACTCATCTAAAACACTAAGCGGTAAAGCCTCTCCACAAAAAATCACCATATCAACAAAATCAAGTGAATTTTCTTTTAAAAGCCTTAATTTTTGCATATTCATAGCAAGTGATGGCACACAAAAAAATACATTTATTTTATTGTCTTTAATAAATTTAAGCGGCATCATAAGTTCCATTTTATCAAAGACATAAAGCCCAGCCTTGCTTAAAAAACTCATAAAAATATCATGCATAAACAAATCAAAGCTTATATCAAAAGTTTGACTAAGTCTATCTTGTGGGCTAAATTTATAAAACTCAAGATTGTTTTTAAAATAATAATATGCATTTTTATGACTAATTTCTATACCTTTTGGCTCCCCTGTCGTACCTGATGTAAAAAGATTGTAAGCCCCAACACTTTCATCACAAAGTTTTATTTCATCAAGCTTTAATGGTGTTAAACTGTCAAAAGATATAAGATTACATTTTTGCGATACCAAATCTTTATCAAAACCAACACACAAAACTGTAAAATCACTAAAATCAAATTTAAAATTATTAAAAGCTTCAATGCTATCTTTGGTTAAAATTATTGTTTTTGAGTTTACTGCGTTTATAATTTTAGCTAGTCTTTGCTCTGGAAAAGTGCTATTTAACGGAACAAAAGTCTTACCTTGTAAAGCACAAGCAATAACACTACTATAAGCAAAAATATCTTTGTATGTAAAAATAAAAACCTTTTTATCATCACTAAAACTAAGATTTGTTTTAAGTATAAAATCGTTATATTGATTAAAGCTAAATTCTTCTTTTTTAGTTTTTACAGCTATAGCGTCGCTTTTATATATAAAACTATCGATGATAAGTTTTTGAAGTGTTTTCATTTTTATCCTTTTGTAAAAGTTATTTCAAGATATTTGCTTGTTTTTGAGCCATTTTCATAAGTTCTAGTTATAGCATCTATGCTTAAATCGCCAAAAGCCTTGAAAAGCTCTTTAGCTTCATCTTTATTTATACAACCTGGAGTAATTTTATCCCCATGATAAAAATTACTACCAACTCTAAAAAATCCTCTTCCGCCAATTTTTAAAGCCTTATATATCTCATCTATTATCTTTGGTAAATCGGACTTTTCATTACATTCTAAAACTCCAAGACCATAAATTAAATCAAAATCCCTAAAACTACCCAAATCACAAATATCACAAACGCTAAGTCTATCTTCAAAATCATCTCCAAAAGACTTTATGGCTATATCTGATATATCTACACCATAAGGCTTTAAACCTTCATTTTTTAAAAAATACAAATTCCCCCCCCCATTCCACAACCAAGCTCCAAAGCTTTAAAGTTTTGTTTATCAATACCCCTAAAAGTTCTTTTAAAAAACCTTATAAAATCTTCTGTGGGATATACACATTTCCCTTTATTTTGCAAATACATATTATCCCAATAATTTTTCATTTCACACCTTTTTTATAAGATTATGTTCTAGTAAAACATTTATCTCATTTTCTAATTCATAAGCTTTTAAATTAAGCTTATTTGATATATCTATAACATCATTTTTGCCATTTGTAAATGCTAAAACATCGGCTATTATTGGTCTTCCAACACCTTTAATATTAAGAGTTCTATAAAGCCCACGCTTTCCAAGTTGAGGTTCACAAAATGTTGTTGATATATAAATTTCGTTTATCTCTAAAGTTTTAATTATCTCAAGCATAACATTAAAACTACTATCTAATCCTTTTTCACTTATAAAATCAAGATTATCAAGTGATGTATGGTATTGCATATACTCATTATATTTACTCCTACAAATCCCAACAACAGGAAGCCCTACAAGAGGAGAACAATACTGTCTTTCATCACTACCTCTTTTATGAAAACTATAAGATTTAAAATTATATTTATCATTTAGAATTTGATAAGCTACTTTATCGGCTAGTGTATTTTCATCTGGAGAATGCAAAATAGAATAAGCCATATCATCACCAAGACAAGTTAAAACAAATCCTGCTTTTACATTTTTTTGCAAATGCTCTAGATGTTTTGATATATAAACTATACTTCCTATCGTCTCAGGTATAAAAACAAACCTATAATTATATTTTAAACCCTTTTGCTCTTTTATCTTTAAAAGCTCTTTTATAAGATAGGTTGCAACACAAGGACCACTTAGATTATCATTTGCTAATGATGGGTGGCAAAGATATGTTGAGATTAAAATCTCATCTTCATTATCATAACTTGATTTTATCACATAATCAGCGTAATTTAAAACACCATTTTCATCATGTTTTGAATCAATAAAAACCTTATAAATACCATCTTTAAGCTTTAATCTATCACTATGTTTTATACAAAATCCCCACCTTCTTTGATAATAACTCGTTACATAAGGCACCGCATCTGGCAATTTTTCCAAAGAGTACAAATGCTCGTTAAGTTCTTTTAAACTAACTTCTTTATCAATAGCTTCTGAATACCCTAAAACATGAAGATTTAAGGCTTTAAAATCACATATTTTCTCACCATCAGGAGTTATTATGTAAGCGTCATTTATACACCATTCATCTGGCACAGTCCAATCATAAACTTTCGTTCCGCTTTTAATTTCGTATATATTTAAGACTTCTCCCCCAAGCTCTTCATCTATTATTTTAAGACTATCTCTAAAACCTTGTCCTGTTAAACTTCTATTTATAGGATAAAGTTTTTTAGCAAGATTATATATATTTTTTCCATAATTCATACTCTACTCCAAAATACCAAAAAGATATTATAAATTTCGTTTGTTTAAAAGTCCAAACAAACGAAATTTGCCCCCCCCCAAAAAAATGTTCTATAAAATTAAAAATTATTGTTTTAATTGTAATAAAGTGTTTAGCATTTGGTCACTTGTAGTGATTGTTTTTGAGTTTGCTTGATAACCTCTTTGAATGATGATAAGCTCAGTTAATGAGCGTGATAAGTCAACGTTACTCATCTCAAGGCTTCCTGCTTTTATAACTCCACGACCACCTGTTCCTGCCGCACCAATGATTGGCTCACCGCTGTTACTTGTTTGAGTAAATACGTTTCCGCCATCAGCTTCCAAACCTTCGTTGTTTGTAAAAGTAGCCATAGCAACTTGAGCTAGACCAAAACTTCTACCATTTGTAAATGTTCCTATAATAGTTCCACTCTCATCAACACTAATACCACTCAAATCCCCACCTGTGTATCCGTTTTGACTGATACCACTTGTGCTTGACGCACTATCATAGCTTGTAAGACCGTTAAAGTCATTTATGTTACCAAAACTTAGCTCTATGTTTTGATTTGGAGTTGAGCCGTTGTTTGCACTAAAGCTAAGTGATGTTGGTGTAAATCCTTGTAAAGAACCGTCTGAGTTAAATCTTATTGTTCCTGTTGTTACGTTTTTTGGACCTTGTCCGCTTAAGTTTATCTCGCCTGGCTCTGCAACTTGAATTACAAGGCTCCACTCTGTTCCACCGTCACTTGTGTAGCTTTGTTTTGCAAACTCAAATTTAATTGAATGTTTTGAACCAAGTGAGTCAAAAACCTCAAGGCTACTTGCGTGAGTACTCATAAACATACCTTGACTTTGTCTTATACCGCTACCGTTGCTTAGCACACCTTGAAGTGCTGCAAGAGCTTTTGTAAAGCTTTCGTTTTGATTGATACCATTTGCTTCATTTGTAAGACCTGTGATATTAAGTGCTAAAGTCTTATCATCTGCATAAGGGTCTATATTTGCTTGTTTATGGTCTCCTGAACCACGGATATCAAATGATACTGCTGGTTGTCCAGCTGGTGTTAAAACAGCAGCGTGTAATTCTAAACCTTGTGGCAATACAAACTGAGTATAAGTTTGTGTTGTTGGGTCATTTTTAAAAGTAAGTTGCGGAGATGCTGCACCATTTGCTATAACGGTATCCACTCCACTAGCTAGTAAATATCCAGGGATTGTTATATCTTTACCTGTATAGTTAGTAAATGCACCTGCTGGTATATCTCCTGCTATTATCATACTTCTAGCTGTAACAGTATGTGGAGTTTGAACACCTGTGATAGGGTCTGTAAAGTTTATAGTATTTGGCTGACCATTTACAGTAGTAAGCTTTCCTATAACAGTAGCGTTAAACTCAAATCTAGCTTTAGCACTAGCATTTGTAAGGTCTATCGTTTGCTCTGAACCATCTGCTGCTATATATACATAAGAATCATCATCTTTGTTAAATGCATCGTTTTTAGGGTTTTGAATTTCAAACTGACCTTTATCATTTACTATAACTTTAACGCCATCGTTTTTGTTTTTATACATCCATACAGGCTCACTACCATCGGTAGTATCAGGTTTATACATACTTTCTTGGTCGCCATCTCCTGTGTAATTTGTATAAGACCTTGCGTCTGTTTGCATAGCAGCACGCAAATCTTCTGTAGTATGGAAATTTCTTGCTACGCTATCATCATATATATTTACAGCACTACTTTGGCTGTTGTCATAAGT
>CAZYDK010000102.1:0-5092 GCA_964646025.1 uncultured Campylobacteraceae bacterium
TTTCAAGTCCGCTAAAGAAGAAGTCTATTTCTATCTTTGCATTTTCTAAACTATCGCTACCGTGAACTGCATTTGCATCTATACTTTCAGCAAAATCAGCTCTAATAGTTCCCTTTTCTGCCTTTTTAGGGTCTGTAGCACCCATAAGCTCTCTATTTTTAAGAACTGCGTTTTCACCTTCTAAAACAGAAACAACAACTGGTCCGCTTGTCATAAATTCAACCAAATCATTAAAAAAAGGTCTTTCTTTATGAACAGCATAAAAAGCACCTGCTTGCTCTTTACTTAAAAGCATTCTCTTCATAGCAACAACTTTTAAGCCATTATCTTCAAATCTACTTAAAATTTTACCAATAACATTCTTTTTTACAGCATCAGGCTTAATTATAGATAAAGTTCTTTGCACAGTATCTCCTTAAAAATTTAATTAAAATAAAAGCTTGAATTATACTATCTATTCTTAAAATATTTTTTAAATTATCATTTTAGGTGTTAAAAATTCTATCACCTGCGTCACCCAAACCTGGAACTATATATCCATTTTCATTTAACTTTTCATCCATACAAGCTGTATATATAGGCACATCTGGGTGGGCTAATTGAAATTTTTCTACGCCAATTTTAGCACTTAAAATGCAAGTAAAAATAATTTTTTTAACGCCTATCTGCTTAAGATAATCAACAGCAGCTATAGCGCTTCCACCTGTTGCAAACATAGGGTCTATAACTATAGCGGTTCTTTCTCCTGCATCTTGTGGCATTTTTTTGAAGAAAAATTCAGCCTTTAGTGTTTGCTCATTTCTTTGTATACCAACAAAACCAACACTAGCATTCGGGAAAACATCAAGCGCTGCATTATTCATACCTAAAGCAGCACGCAAAATAGGAACAATCAAAATCTTATCGCAAATAACATCTTGAGAACATTCGCATATTGGAGTTTGTATAGTTTTTTTACAAACTCCAAGCTCACGGCTCGCCTCATATAATACAAAATTACTAAGTTCGTGCAAAGTAGCACGAAACTTTTCATTGTCTGTATTCTTATCTCTTAAGATAGCAATCTTAGTAGAAACAAGCGGATTATTTAAAACAAAAACATTTTTCATAATTCTTATTCTTCCAAAAGACTTTTAAAATAGACATCTAAATCAAAATCTTTAACTCTAGCAACACCATCTTCAATAGCACCTCTAGCAACAGCCGTAGATACATAAGCTTTTGCACGGTCATCAAAAGGTTTTGGAATAATCATATTTTTACCATACTTAAGCTCTTGACCTGCATAAACCTCTCTTAAATGAGCTGTAGGCTCTTCTTTAGCTAATTCAGCTAAAGCTTTTGCTGCATTCATTTTCATATTTTCTGTAATAGCTGTAGCTTTTACATCAAGTGCTCCACGGAAAATATATGGAAAACCTAAAACATTGTTTATTTGGTTATTAAAATCACTTCTACCTGTTCCAACAATCGCATCATCTCTTACTTCATAAACCTCATCTGGGAAAATCTCAGGTGTTGGGTTTGCTAAAGCAAAAATTATAGGGTGTTCTGCCATACTTTTAACCATTTCTTTAGTTACTGTTCCTGGTGCAGATAAACCTAAAAATACATCAGCACCAACCATAACTTCTTCTAATGTTTTTTTATCTGTATCAATTGCAAACTCTAGTTTGTATTCATTTAAATCTGTTCTTGATGTGCTAATCACACCTTTTGTATCAACCAAAATAATATTTTTAACACCAAGTCTTCTATACATTCTAGCGCTAGCTATACCAGCCGCACCAGCACCGCATACAACAACTTTTAAATCTTCTATTTTCTTGCCTGTAAGCTCTGCTGCATTTATAATACCTGCTGTGGATATAATAGCTGTTCCGTGTTGGTCATCATGCATAACAGGGATACCTAAATCTTGCAACTCTTTTTCAACCTTAAAGCATTTTGGAGCTGCTATATCTTCTAAATTTATACCACCAAAAGTAGGTGCTATAGCTTTACATACTCTTATGATTTCATCTGCATCTTGAGTAGATAATTCTATATCATAAGCATCAACATCTGCAAATTTCTTAAACAAGCAAGCCTTTCCTTCCATAACAGGCTTTCCTGCTATACCACCTATATTTCCAAGACCAAGAACAGCAGAACCATCGCTTACAACACCAACAAGATTATTTTTACTTGTGTATTTATATGCAAGTTCACTATCTCTTTCTATTTCAAGGCAAGGATAGGCAACACCAGGACTATATGCAAGGCTTAAATCAGAGTATTTATCCATACTCTTTTTAATTTGTGTAGCAACTTTACCACCAATGTGATATTCTAAAGCTTCTTTTTTCATTTTACAACCTTTAAAAAATTATTTATTCTTCTTTTAATTTCATCAAATTCTATAACTTTCATCATTAAAAATATACTAGGGCTAACACCAACACCAGTTAATGCTATCCTTAAAACACCCGCTAAATGCTTTAATGCTAAAGAATTTTTTTCTAAAAACTCATTAGTGTAAGTTTCATAATCATCTATCTTATCTACACTCTCAAGCTCTTGTGCGTATTTAGCTAAAGCGGTTTTTGACTCATCGTTTAAAAACTTACTCAAAGCCTTCTCATCATAGCTTATAGGTGAGTTTATTATGGTTTTAGCACTATCAATCATATCAAGTAGTGTCTTACTTCTATCTCTTAACATATCCATAAGCTCAACTGGTTTTTCAAAGCTATCAAAATCAAAACCAAGTCTTTTTGTGTGTTCGTTTATGGTTTTATAATCCAAAGTTTTAATGTAATGAGCGTTTAGCCACATAAGTTTTTCTTGATTTAGCGTTGAAGAACCTTTGCTTATGTTTTCAAGATTGAAAAGTTTTTTCATTTCATCTATGCTAAAAATCTCATCATCTCCATGGCTCCAACCAAGACGAAGTAAAAAGTTAAGCAAAGCTTCTGGCAAAATACCCATTGCTTGATATTCCATAACATTTGCCGCTCCGTGTCTTTTGCTAAATTTTTTACCATCTGGACCATTTATCATAGCAAGATGAGCAAAATTAGGAGTTTTAAAACCTAAAGCCTCATAAAGTATGATTTGTTTTGGAGTATTTGAAAGGTGGTCATCACCCCTTATAACATCTGTTACACCCATTAAAGCATCATCTATCACAACAACAAAATTATATGTAGGGGTTCCGTCTGCTCTAGCTATAATAAAATCATCTAAAATATCATCTGCTTCAAAACTCATAGCGCCTTTAACTAAGTCAACAAATTCTATCTTACCTTCTCTTGGTGCTTTTATGCGAACAACAGGACTTATGCCTTCTGGAGGAGTGCCCTTAAAATCTCTGTATCTTCCGTCATATCTTGGACGAATTTTTTGTGCTTCTTGCTCTTTTCTAAGCTCTTCTAACTCTTCTTTTGTAGTGTAACAATAATAAGCTTTTCCTTCATCTAGAAGTTGCTGTATGTATTTTTTATAAATATCAAATCTTTTACTTTGATACAAAACCTCACCATCATGCTCAAGCCCAACCCAGTCAAACGCTTCAATAATAGCTTTTGTAGCTTCTTCTGAGTTTCTTGCCATATCTGTATCTTCTATACGAAGTAAAAATTTTCCATTATTTTTTCTAGCGTATAAATAGCTATAAAGTGCTGTTCTAAGACCGCCTATATGCAAATACCCCGTAGGCGACGGAGCAAATCTTGTAACAATCATAATAACCTCTTAAATTTTTTAGGTTATAATGCGATTTTTTTACTTAAACAAAGGTTTTATTATGATGAAAAAATTATTTTTTTTAAGTTTTGTATTTATAACATTATCGCTAAATGCTCAAATTATAAACAAAATAGTAGTTTTGGTAAATAACGAGCCTATTACGCAAGTTGATATCATAAAAACAGCACAAAGACAAAAAACAGATGAAGCAAATGCTGTAAATCTTCTAATCAAAGAAAAAATCATAAGCAACACTTGTAAAAAATACAATATCTTAGCTAATGATGATGAAATAAATAGCCAACTTTTATACATAGCACAAAAAAACAAACTAAATAGCATAGATGAGCTAGATTTAGCACTAAAACAAGATGGTGCAAGTATAGATGAGCTAAAAGAAAAAATCGCATTTGAGATAAATAAGCAAAAACTTTTTAGCGCAATAGCTTCAAGTGTAAAACACCCAAGCGAAGATGAAATAAATGCTTATAAAAATTCTCATCATAACCTAAATGGAGTAAATGATGATGATATAGCAAACATCATATATAACGAAAAAACACAAGAAGAGATAAAAAGTTTTTTAGAAAAAGAACAACTTAAAACAAATATAAAATTTTTAAGCAAATAAATGAGTGGTTTTGACGAACATAAAATTTTCTTAAAAACATCGTTTGATAGCTGGTATGAACCATTAAATCATATCCTAACAAACGAAATTTTCTTAAAACCATTTTTAAAATATATGCAAAATGATGAATTAAAACCCACGAAAGATAAAATCTTTCGTGCTTTTTCTTTATGCAAGTATCAAAAACTAAAAATAGTAATTTTAGGACAAGACCCATACTTTAGCACCCATAACGGTCAAAATACAGCAAATGGACTAGCTTTTAGCGTAGATAACGGAATGAAAATCCCGCCAAGCCTTAAAAATATACTCAAAAATCTTGAGTTTAATTTTGGTTTTACACCCACAAAAACAGATTTTAGCGATGTAGCAAAACAAGGGGTTTTGTTTTTAAACACAAATTTGTGCGTGCATAAAAAAGCACTTGATTGTAAAGACTATGGGTTTTTAGAATTTAGCGATGAAGTGATTAAACATATTGATGAAAATTTTAGTGATGTGGTGTTTTTGCTTTGGGGAAACTATGCAAAAGAAAAAACCAAACTCATCAAAAATAACCGCTACCTAACATCAAGCCACCCAAGCCCACTGAGTGCAAACAAAAAAAATGAAGATAATTTTTTACTACAAAAACATTTTTTAAAGGCAAATGACATTTTAAAACTAAACAATAAAACACCAATTGATTGGAGTGTTTTAGCCTAAATTTCGTTTGTTTGGCGGTTTTGATTT
>CAZYDK010000103.1:0-5061 GCA_964646025.1 uncultured Campylobacteraceae bacterium
CACTAATTCCAGGATAACAATCACTCACAACGATAAAATTATCCATAGTTCTAGCCGCTTTTATCCAGTGATTTGCATTTGCTGTATTTTGCCAAGGGTTATTTACCATTACCCAAGCAAATTTTTGCTTACCATCTTCAAGGTTTCTCATCATTTGTAAAAAGTGATTTCCCATAGTGCCGTTGATTGTTCCTGCTGGAACTTTCCAAATCTTTTCACTTTTTTCTCTATGTTTAGGATTTGCCACAACCATATCAGCAGGTAATCTATGCGCAAAAGTTCCAACCTCTCTTGCTGTTCCACAGGCACTTGGTTGACCTGTTAAAGAAAACGCTCCATTACCAGGCTTACTTTGTTTTCCAAGTAATAAATGCACCATATAGCTTTGCTCATTTACCCAGCTACCACGAGTGTGTTGGTTAAAGCCCATAGTCCAAAAACTTACAACTTTTCTATCTTTTTCTATATAATAATTTGCTAAAGCTTGAAGCTTTTTCTTAAAGTCTTCTATATTTTCGTCTTTATCTCCCTTTGCAACTTTAGCAACATAATCAAGAGTATAAGGAGCTAATGCTTTTTTAAACTCTTCAAAGCTTATTTCCCAGTTAAGCGCTGCTTGATTAGAATGCTCCATTTTAAACTCATCTTTAGGTTTTACACCAAGATAGCTTAAAGCGATAGCTTCTTCTTCATCTAAAGTTATAGAAAGTTCTTTACTAACTGTATCTTTTTCATCTTTGCTAAAACTTGGGTGGTTAGGATTATTTCTCATACCATAACCTATATCAGCATAGCCTGTTGTAAATACACAATGTTCTTTTACAAATTTTTCATCTATCATGTCAGGGTGATTATAAACTATCTCTCTAGCTATATAGTTCCATATAGCAAGGTCGCTATTTGGAGTAAAAATGATTTCCATATCAGCTATATCACTTGTTCTACTATGAAATGTGCTTAGGTTTATAATTTTTACACGCTCTGGATTTCTAAGCTTTCTATCGCTTACCCTACTCCATAAAATCGGGTGCATTTCAGCCATATTTGAACCCCAGCAAATAACAGTATCTGTAAGCTCTATATCATCATAACAGCCTGCTGGTTCATCAATTCCAAATGTTTGCATAAACCCTATAACAGCACTAGCCATACAATGTCTTGCATTTGGGTCAATGTTATTGCTTCTAAAACCTGCTTTAAAAAGCTTAGCCGCAGCATAACCTTCTTGTATAGTATGCTGACCACTTGCAAACATACCTATACCATTTACACCTTGCTCTTTTAAAGCTTTTTTCATATGCTTTTCCATTTCATCAAAAGCTCTTTGCCAAGATACTCTAACAAATTTTCCATTCTTGCTAAAGTTACCTTTTTCATCAACCCTTAAAAGTGGTGTTACAAGTCTATCTTCACCATACATAATCTTAGCGTTAAAATAACCTTTAATACAGTTAAGACCTTTGTTAACTGGAGCTAGTGGGTCACCTTTTACTGCTACTATCTTGTCATCTTTTGTAGCAACTAAAATACCACATCCTGTTCCACAAAATCTACATACAGACTTATCCCATCTCCAGTCTTTGCTTTCATCTTTTGCTAAAGCAACGCTAGGAGCTACACAAGATAGAGCACTTGCAGCCGCTGTTTTTTTAAGAAAATCACGCCTATTCATAATTTCTCCTTGAATTTTTCTTTTTCATAACTGAAAAATTCTCGGATTTTATCATATTTATAAATAACTGATAATGACTTATGTTAAGAAACTTATGAAAAAAATAAAAAATTTAAAATTAAGTAAAAAATAAGAAATTATTTTCTTCTTATTTTCTTACCATAAATCTTAAAAGCAAGTCTTAGTAAACCTTGCATTGTAGTTTCATTTGGAATATAAATATCGTTTTTATAAAACCTTAAAGCTTTTTTGGTGCTTGTGCCTATGGCTAGTATTTTTATATCTTTATCAAGGTTTTTATAACAAGCTTTAAAATACCTTACCATCATAGGAGATGTAAAGGCTAAAATATCGCCTTTATTAAAACTTATTTTTTTAAAATCTATCTTTTTGTTTTCATACACTATAAGTTCATCTACATTAACTGGATTTGAAGCTATTTTAACTCCACGCAAAAAAAGTGTTTTATGTAAGCTAAAAAAATCTTTATACTCATCAAACAGATTTTTTCCATAAGCTTTTTTAGGAAGCTTGATATTAACAAACCCTAATTTTTGAGCGTAATACTTAGTAATGTCCCCTACACAAACTACTTGCTTAGTAAAATCAAGTTTTTTAGAAGTTTTATCAAGCTGATGTTTTAAGCTTAAAACTGCGTTTTTGCTTGTAAAAACATAGCATTCATAATCATCTAAACAATTAATGTCAAACGGTATAAAATCCACCTTAGATAATGGTATAAAACTAATATCTTTTTGCACCAAATTATCATCTAAGCTTTGCGTATAAAAAACATAAATCATTTTTTGCCTTTTTTTCTAGTATTTTAAGCAAAAAAACCTAAAATCATCAAAAAATTTAAAAAGGATTATGATGAAAGTAGCAATTATAGGGCTAGGATTAATTGGCGGCAGTCTTGGAATAAACCTAAAACAAAACAAACTTGTAAGCACTGTTTTAGGATATGATATAAACAAAGAAAATGAAAAAAGAGCTTTAGAGCTTGGGCTTATTCATGAAATAGCAAGTTTTGATGAGGTCAAAAAAGCGGATATGATTTTTTTATCTGTTCCTGTAAATGCAATCATTAAAACTTTAAAAGAACTAAAAGACATAAAAGATGACACAACAATCGTAGAACTTGGAAGTACAAAACAAACAACATATGATAGCGTAGATGAAAACATAAGAAAACACTTAATCTTAGCTCATCCTATGGCGGGAACAGAGTTTAGTGGTCCTGACGCAGCATTTGCTGGGCTTTTTAAAAATGCTGTTTGTGTGCTTTGTGATAGCGAAAAAATGAGTAATTTTCATACTCACAGAGCCATTGAACTACTAACTCATCTTGGAATGAAAATCACTTTTATGGATTCAAAAAGCCACGATGAACGCTCCGCTGTCATATCTCACTTGCCCCATGTTATAAGCTTTTCTTTGGCAAATCTTGTTTTAAACAAAGAAGACAAATCAACCATACTTCATCTTGCTGGTGGCTCATTTTCTGATATGAGCCGTATAGCAAAATCAAGCCCAGCTATGTGGGAAAGTGTTTTTAGACAAAACAAACAAAATGTCTTAAACTCTTTAAATGATTTTAAAAAAGAGTTAGAAAACTTTGAGCTAATGCTTAAAAACGACAAATATGATGAACTTATAGAATGGATGAAAAACGCAAATAGATTAAAAGATATACTCTAAACAAACGAAATTTATAACTTTTTGCTAAATTTCGTTTGTTTACTAGAAAGGATTAATATGAAAGCATATGCAGAATGGCAAGAACAAGAATGTTTAATGATATCTTTACCACATCAAAATACAGATTGGAAAGACTATCTTGATGATATTTTAAAAGCTTATTTAAACTTCGCAAAAGCTGTATCAAAGTATCAAAAACTACTTATAATCCACTCAAAACAGACTGATTTAACAGAGTTCAAAAAACTAGAAAATGTTGATTTTTTTGAGTATGAATGTGATGATACTTGGATAAGAGATTATGGTGGGATAGATGCTAAAGATGATAAAGACATAATTAGTTATGACTTTTTATTTAATGCTTGGGGTGGGAAATTTGGTTTTTTAAAAGACAATGCTTTAAATGCTACTTTATATAAAAACTATTTTAAAACACCACTTAAAAGCATAGATTTGATACTTGAAGGCGGTAGCGTTGAGTTTAACACAAAAGATTTTATGCTAACAACTACAACTTGCCTACTAAATGATAACCGCAACAAACTAGATAAAAATGATTTAGAAAAAAAACTCAAAGAACTTTTTGGGCTAAAACATATACTTTGGCTAGAGCATGGATATATAAAAGGCGATGATACGGATAGCCATGTGGATACTTTGGCTAGATTTTTAAACGATACAACAATTGCTTATGCAAGTTGTGATGATGAAAATGACGAACATTTTAAAGAGCTAAAAGCAATGGAAGATGAGCTTAAAAAATACGCTAGGGAATTTGGCTTTGAGCTTGTTGCTTTGCCGCTTCCAAAACCTAATTTTTATGAGAACAAAAAACTACCTTTTACATACTTAAACTTTGTTTTTATCAATGGTGCTTTAATCGTGCCTACATATAATGATAAAAATGATGAAGTAGTTTTAAAAAAGCTTAAGAAAGTAGTAAAAGATAGAGATATCGTAGGGGTTGATTGGGCTGTTTTTTGTAGGCAAAACGGCTCTTTGCACTGCTCTTGCATGAATAGATACAAAAGATAAGCAAATTTCGTTTGTTTGTGCTAAACAAACGAAATTTAAACAAAACTTGGAGAAATGATGAAAAAAATTTTATGTTTATTGTTTTTTGTTTTTGCTTACGCTAGTGAATATAAATTAGACAAACTAGAAACAAAAGTGGATTTTAATACAAATTATATGAATGTATCACAAATTTTTGGTGGATTTGATGATTTTGATTTGATGATGTTTTATGATGAAGAAAGTAAAAATATACTTATCTTTAACGCTAGCGTAAATGCCAAAAGTATCACAACAAATAGCAAAGAAGTGAATAAATACATAAAACAATATAATGTTTTTTATAAAGATAATATAACTTTTGTTATGAGTTCATACGAGCAAATATCAAAAGACTTAGGGGTTATGCACGGTAAATTAAGCATAAATGATAAAAGTAAAGACATTAGTATAAATGTTACAAACAAAGGTTTAGTTGTGCTTGATGAAAAAGTAAGAGTTGGATTTTTACTAGAATTTAGCATAAATAGATTTGATTTTGATATATGCAAAGATGTTGATAAACTAATAGATAAGATGGTTTACATAAGCGTCTATTTAGAAGCTGATAAATTACCTAAAACAAACGAAATTTAGTTTTTATCCTACTTTCTATCTAGTTATGTTTGTTTTTT
>CAZYDK010000104.1:0-4975 GCA_964646025.1 uncultured Campylobacteraceae bacterium
CATACAACTCTTATAAAAAAATCATCCTCATCTTTAAAAGGAGCAAAACCCCTATCTTCTTTAGAATAAATTATATTAAATCCAACATCTTTTAACTCGTCACATAAAACATCAAAATCAATAAATCTTCTTAAATGCTCTTCATACTTAAATGTATCTTCTAAAATTTTCTCACCTTTTCCAAAAAGCGAATTTTTCATACCTCTTACTTCTATACAAAAGTATCCACCATTTTTTAAAGCCTTAAACACCCAAGGAAAAAGCATGATTTCTTGCTCTTTGCTTATACTATGAATTGTAAAACGAGAATATATAGCATCATACACAAGCTTTTCACTATCCAAAGAGCAAAAATCGTCAGCAATAAATTTTATATCTTTATATTTTTTATCCAAAAATTCTATTTCGCTTTTACAGCTATCAACCGCTTTTACTTTTATGTTGTTTTGGGCAAAAAACACACTATCCCTACCATTTCCACATCCAAGTTCAAGTAAATAATCATTTGGTTTTAAATAATTATCTAGACAAAATTTAGCAAATAAAGAATTTTTAAACGGAGCCTGATTTTTACTATAAAAATCAGTCCAGTAATCAATATCATTAATCTTTTTATTTTCTTTCATTTTCAATCTCTTGTATAACTAAATTTATTTTAAGTTCATGCAATCTATATAGCATATCAAACAAATATATCAAACCTATAAAAATCATAAAAAATTCAAATTTCCCACTAAATAACATCAAACCAACCAATATACCATATAAGCTAGCATCTATACCAAGTATAAACCCCCTATCAAAAAACCATTTTTTTATACCAAATCTTCTAATATTGCTTAGTGTTTTTAACTTTGGAACAATATATTTTGTAGTAACTAAAGCGTATATGTTTAACATTAATATGACAAAAATAACACAATAAATGGAAATATCATAGCTAAAATAAATCATAACAAAAACAAAATTAAAAGCCAGCTCATCTACAAAAGCATCTAGTAAGTGACCGAACCTACTAAACATATTCTTATATCTTGCAAGCATACCGTCTACATGGTCTAAAAGGTTGTATGTTATATATAAAAAACCAGCTAAAGCATGATATTGAAAATATATAGACAAAAAAGATAATAACACTATAAAAAAACCGGCAATTGTTATTTGATTTGGTGTTATTTTTGTTTTGGTAGCTAATGGTATTAAAATAAATTTCTGTATTATTAAAACTCTATATAAATACTCTGTAAGGTAATAAGTTACCTTTTTATCTATATTTGCTCTATATTCTTTTTTTAAAGCTTCATCTAAATCACTCATAATTTTTCCTAAATTAAAATTTATTTCAAACGATATATCGGTATAATGAAAAAAACTTAAGATAATACCAACAAAGAGTTAAAATGTCACTATACAGCTTTAATAATGTAAAAATAAAAGGTATAAGCTCGGTTGTCCCAAATAATAAAATCAACATATTAGATGAGCTGAGCTATTATCAAAATGATGAAAAAAAAGTAAAAAGAATGCAAAAAATCATAGGATGCAACACAAGAGCAGTATCCTTAAATGACGCATCTTCAAGCGACTATGCAATCAAAGCTTGTGAAATACTACTAGATGATATGAATGTTGATAAAGATACAATAGATGCGTTAATTTATATAAATCAAAAACCAGATTACGCACTACCGCCAACAGCTTTTTACATACATCATAAGCTCGGGCTTTCTAAAAACTGTATGGTTTTTGACAACCTTCAAGCTTGTGCAGGTTTTACATATGCTATTATGATGGCTAGCACACTAATTAGCTCAAATCAATTTAAAAAAATACTAATAGCATTTGGCTATGTAAGTGGTGGTAGCAAAAACCTACACAATAGAAACATAGCTCCGATTTTAGGAGATGGTGGAACTTGTGTTTTGATAGAAAAACAAGAAAATGTTAAATCATATTTTAACCAAACAACATTTTCAAGCGGATATGAAAGTCTTATCACGCCATTTAATGGTGAAAAATCTTTTTTACAAGATATTTTATATGATGATTATAGCGAAGAATTATCCACCATGTATAGTCTAATGAAAGAACAAAACATAAGCCTAACAGACCTTTATATGAATGGAATGGAGGTATTTAAATTTACTCTAAAAGAAGTTCCAAATAATATAAACGAGCTTTTAGATTATGCAAAATACAAAAAAGAAAATATAGAAGCTTTTTGTTTTCATCAAGCCAACTCGCAAATAGTAAAAGAAATCGCAACAGCTCTAGGGGTTGATAATTTTTCCACAAAAGGATTTGAGACATACGCAAACAGCTCCTTTAATACAATCCCAACACTTTTAAATGAAGTTTATTTTGACACTATCACAAAAAATAAAACAAAGGATTTTTTGTTATCTGGTTTTGGTGCTGGGTTAAATTGTGTTAGTGCTATTGTTGATTTAAACGAAATTTATTTAAGTGGTATAAGAAAGCACGATATCAATCCAGATATGAATAAAAAAGAATATTTTAATTACTGGAAAAACAAAACTACAAAGGGATAAAATGATTACGCATGTTTATGATTTTTTGGAAAAATCTGCTTTAAAATACAAAGATAAAATTCTTTTTTATGAAGATAATAAAAGTATAAGCTATAAAGATTTTGATTTACTTTGCAAACAACTTTCTTCAAAACTTTTAGAGCTTGATATACACAACTCATCTGTGCTTATAATACTTCCAAAAAGCATTGATTGTTTAGTTGGTTTCTTTGGCGTTGCACTTAGTGATAATTTTTATACCCTTCTTGATGAAAATACCCCGATAGACAGAATAAAAGTTGTAGCAGATGTTTTAAAACCAAAAATCATTATAAGTGATAAAGAATTAGATTTAAACATACCACAGATATCACCAAAAGACTTTTCTAGCTTTAATATAAACAATAAGCTTATAGAACAAGCTAGACAAAAACACATAGATACAAACCTTTTATATGTACTTTTTACATCTGGCTCTACTGGCACTCCAAAGGGTGTTAGCATATCTCATAAAAGTGTGATTGATTATACATTTTGGGTGGAAAAAACTTTTAATATAAAAGAAGATGAAGTTTTAGCCAATCAATCTCCATTTTATTTTGATAATTCTATTTTAGATATTTTTACAACGATTAAAGCAGGAGCTAGTCTTCATTTGATTAAAAATAACCTTTTTGCTTTCCCAAATAAGGTTCTAAACTACATACAAGAACACAAAGTAAGTATGATTTTTTGGGTTCCATCTGTTTTGATATATTTTGCTAACACAAATGCTTTAAGCAAATTTGATTTAAGTAATTTAAAAAAAGTTTTATTTGCTGGTGAAATTATGCCAAATAAACAACTCAATATATGGAGAAATCATTTAAAAAATGCTTTATTTGCAAATCTTTATGGGCCTACTGAAATAACTGATGTATGTGCGTATTATATTGTAAATAGAGATTTTAAAGATGATGAGCTACTTCCAATAGGAAAAGCTTGTAAAAACACAGAGCTTTTGGTTTTTGATGAAAATATGAAACTCGTCACAAAACCATATCAAAAAGGAGAGCTTTATGTTCGTGGTACTGGACTTTCTTTGGGATACTTTGCAAACAAAGAAAAAACCAATGAAGCTTTTATACAAAACCCACTTCATGATAATTATCAAGACATAGTTTATAAAACTGGAGATGTGGTTGCATATAATGAATTTGACGAGCTTTTATGCTACGGAAGAGCTGATAACCAAATAAAATTTATGGGACATAGAATAGAACTTGGTGAGATAGAAAGTGTCGTGGGGGGGGTAATTTAGTTATGAATAATGCGTGTATTTTTAAAGATAATCAAATCATATGTTTTTATCAAGCAACAAACGAAATTCCTTTAAAAGAATATCTTTTATCAAAACTACCACCATATATGGTGCCAAAAGTTTTCATAAGAGTTGATGAGTTTAAGCTAAATGCAAATGGCAAAATAGATAGAAAGGTTTTGCAAAATTATGAGCCAAACAGATAATGATAATTTTTTTAAAAATTTAAAAGACAAAGAGTATGTATTTTTCAAAGAATGCTATAAAACCTGTAACGGATACTGCTGCAACAACTTTCATGCCGATAAATTTAAATTTATAAATAAAGACAATGTAATTTTACCTATGATAGAGCATGAATTTTTGGCTATGCAAAATAGTGGCGGTATGGATAATGTAAAAGATTATAAAGAAAAAACCTTTACGCTTAAATGCGGAAAAAAACTTAAGGTTTATTTTTTAGAATGTGGCGTAAAAGGTCTTTGTTCTCCACACTGCAATCGTCCGTTGATTTGTAAGATATATCCTTATTTTCCACTAGTTAATGAAAACGGAGATTTTTTGGGTGTTAGGGAAGTTGCTATGCTTGATTTGTTTTACAAAGATGATAAAAACCATCCATGCACCTTAGTAAATACTCACAAAGAACAACTTTTAAAAGAATATAAACAAAGCATAAAAGAACTTTTAAAAGAACCGATAATGATATTTATATTTATGCTTTTAGAAATTTTAGATAAGTATTTAATGAATTATTTTAAAGGGTATTATGATGAGCCTTTTTTAGATGTTTTAGATGAAAATGCTAAAAAAGATTTTTTTGCAAAATACGAAACTAACGCACTTTTATTTAAGGCATATAGAAACAATGGTTTTGCAGATGAAGTAAATGACCTTTATCTAAGATTAGAGGCAAAGTACGGCGAAAAGCTATCAAAGTATTTTAAAGACTAAGGAAAACAATGGAAATAATTAAAACTTTTTTTAAAAACATAGACAAAGAAGATATAGATGAAAATACACAAAACCTAGTAAGCAATGGTTTAATAGATAGTATAGATATCATAGGATTAGTATCTCAAATAGAAGAGCACTACAAAAAGCCACTTGACGCTGATTTTATAGAAATAGAACATTTTGAAAG
>CAZYDK010000105.1:0-4964 GCA_964646025.1 uncultured Campylobacteraceae bacterium
TTAGGATAGGTTATGACTTCACAAACAAAGACAGAGTATATAAAATTAGTGCAGTTTTTGGCTAGAGCATTAGGAAATGACTATGAGATAGTTTTGCATGATATTACAGATGATGAAGTTAGTATAGTAGAAATTGCAAATAACCACATAAGTGGAAGAACGATAAACTCGCCTATAACAGGTTTTGCTTTAGAGCTTGTAAATAAACAAGTTTATCTTGAAAGAGATTTTTTAACAAACTATAAAGCAAGTGCAAGTGGCAAAAACATAAAAGGTAGCACATTTTTCATAAAAGAAGATGGAAAAATAGCTGGAATGCTTTGTATAAATTACGATAAAAGTCGCCTTGAAAATATAGCCGCACAAATTCTTGGTAACGACCTTGTAGCTGTAGAAGAGCAGGGGGTTGAGCTACTTAGTGTGGATTTAGCAGAGCTTGTTTATGAGCTTACAGGACTTAGCGTTAGTGAGCTAAAAAACACAAACCTAAAACCAAAGCAAAAACAAGAAATCGTAGATAATATCTATGAAAAAGGAATTTTCAACATAAAAGGTTCTATATCAGAACTAGCAGAGATTTTACAGCTATCAGAGTCAAGTATTTACCGCTGTATCAATAAAAGCAAAAAAAAGTTTAATTAATCATCTTAATTTTTTTGCTTTTGTTTTTCCTAGCCTTATCATCGTTGATGATTTGCTCTCATAAAAAGGCTTTATCACCACATCTACTTTAGCGGATATGGATATATCAAAGCTTTTTTTATGCTCGTTTGCCGATGTAGAATACACCCAATCTAAATCATAATCTTTATAAAACTTAGTATGCTCTCCAAACACCACACGAAAAGACTCGCAGTTTGGGTATATAAATGTAGTTTTTTTTGCTTTTCTAACCGTGTTTTTATGAGTATTTGGCACTCTTGAGACTTTTTTTAGCTCATTTAGATACGGAGATGTTTTTATGATTTTTTGCTCTAGTGGGCGTTTTTTGATAGCATTTAACCTAATTTTGTCTTTGCTAAGTAGCCCCACAGTAGTATCAGTTTGAACTAAAAAAACTCTTTTATCCAAAGTATCTCCTAAATTTCGTTTGTTTATACAAACAAACGAAATTTACTCACAAATATCATTTAAAAACTCATCAATTACAAGTGCTAGAGTATAAACTTCATCAAAACTTGCACTTTCATTTACTTTATGTATAAGGTCATTTACTATACCAAACTCACAAGTATTTATCCCATACTCAGCAAAAAACCTTGCATCACTTGTGCCACCTTTTGCGTTTTGTTCTGGTTTTATGCCTGTTAGCTTTTCTACGCAAGAGCTTAGTTTTGATATGTACTCACTAGGGCTACTTAAAAATGGTTTTGAAGTTTGCCAAAGCTCTAGTGTGTAGGTTTTTGGTGCTTTGCTATCATCACGCTTAAGACCTGAGTTATTTAGCACTTTTACAAGATAGTCTTCTATGTTTTTTATATTAGTAAAAGTTGTGTTTCTTACATTTAGCCTTAATTTGACTTCGCTTGGGACAATGTTGCTTACATGCGTGTTTGTGCTAAGCGAGTTTATAACGATACGACTAGGTTCAAAAACGCTTTTTGGCTCATCAAACTCATATCCGCTTATATCTTTTAACACCAAAGATAGTAAATCCACAGCATTTACGCACTTTTGTGGATACGCTACATGCCCTTCAAGTCCGTATATATCAAGCTTTGCATGGATACTTCCACGCCTTGCTACTTTTATGGTATCTCCCATTTTACTGTCACAAGTAGGCTCACTTACTAAACAAAAGTCAATCTTAACACCCTTTTTTTCAAGGTGAGCTAATGCTGCTTGAGTGCTTATGCTATCGCTTTCTTCATCGCTTATTAAAACTACGATTTGGTTTAGGTTTTTACGTGGTTTTAGTGTAGCAAGATATGCAGCTACGCCACTTTTCATATCTTGAGTGCCACGACCAAATACCCTTAAATCCCCATTTTTTTCTACAAGTTCTGCACTAAACGGCTCATACTCCCACTCCCCAGCACATTCAACCACATCTAAATGTCCGCAAAAAGCTATACATTTATGGGCGTTAAAAATGCTTTTTTCTCCTATGCAAGGTATGTAAAGTATCATAGCTTTATGAGTATCGCCTACTATTTCATACTCATAATCAAAATTATTTTTCACATACAAAAAAGCTTCATCACAACTATATCTAGTGTCTATTTTTACAAGGTCACAAAAGATTTTTAAAAGCTTATTTTTCATTTTCTAAAAACACTTCCGCACATCTTTTACTAAGCTCACGAACTTTTAGCATATACTCTTGTCTAAGTGCTTTGCTTATGCCTCTAGCGTCAAGCACGTTAAATATATGCGAACACAAAAGACAATAATCATACGCAGGTAAAGCAAGTCCATTTTCAAGTGTAGCTTTGCATTCACTCATAGAGTTTTCAAACATTTGCATAAGTGTTTGGCTGTTTGCACACTCAAAGTTATATTTGCTATATTGTTTTTCATTTTGTAAATGTATATCGCCGTAGGTGATTTGTTTGCCGTTAAACTCGCTATAAACTATATCATAAACATTGTTTTTGTTTTGTAGATACATAGCAATTCTTTCAAGCCCATAAGTTATCTCAGCAGATATTTTTTTAGGGCTAAAACCTGCTACTTGTTGAAAGTATGTAAATTGAGTAACTTCCATACCATCAAGCCAAACTTCCCAACCAAGACCCCAAGCTCCAAGCGACGGGCTTTCCCAGTTGTCTTCTACAAATCTAATATCATGTTTTTTAATGTCAATTCCAATCGCTTCAAGACTTTTTAAATACAGCTCTTGTATATCTTTTGGACTTGGTTTTATAAGCACTTGAAATTGATAATAAGCCCCAAGTCTGTTTGGATTGTCCCCATATCTTCCGTCAGCTGGACGGCGTGAAGGTGCCACATAACATACTGCGTGGTCACGACTAGATAATGAGTGTAAAAAAGTTTGTGGATGAAAAGTTCCTGCACCTGCTGGATAATCGTATGGCTGGATTATCGCGCAACCTTGCTCACACCAAAAGTTTTGTAGCTTTAAAATCATTTGTGAAAAGTTCATATTTTTGCCTTTTTGATATTTATAAAATCTTGATTTTACTAAGTTTAGATTGTGTTAAGTTTAAATTAACACAATCTAGTCAAATTTCGTTTGTTTGAATATAAAACCTACTTAAACAAACGAAATTTAAGCCTTAAAATGCTCAAAATCACCGCTTTCATCAAGAGTATTTGAGTATTTTTCATACATCTTAAGGTAATATTTTGAAAACTCGTTTGCTCTAGCGTGAGTGCTTTCAAAATATCCGTCTTTACTAAAACAATATTCTTTTAAAAACTCACTTGCGTCAGTTTTGCTAAGATATGTTTTGGCTAGTTTTAAATAAGCGTTTTTAAACTCAAGTTTAAACCTATCTAATGCATCTAGGCTAAAATCTATACTAAGTTTATCATCAAAACTTAAAACCTTACTATCAAACAAAATCTTTAAAAATATAAGCCCCTCCGTATAATATGCACTTACTTCATCTACTTTTTTCCAAGCATTTAGCCCCACAGCTCTTTTTATGATGTCATAAAATACAGCCATATCAAGGATATTTGTCTCATCAATATTATATGTTTTTAGATAGTTTTTAAACTCACCATCTACCATAAAGCTAGTTTTAGCGTCTATAAAAAAGTATTTATAAACCCCACCAGATGTAGCTTTAAACTCTTCTATGTTTTTAAATACTCCGCTTTTATTCATCACATTTTCAGTATCTAAATCCATAAAAAACATATGTCCGCCTTCATGCCCTATGGTTGTGATTTCATAAACTTTTTTCCATAAAGCCTCGTTTTTATAAAGCACAAAAAGACCAAATTTTAAAAACTCATCATCAAAAATAAGACGGCTAAGCTTCATAAAATCCTTAGCTTTAGCGCTTTCATAAACAAAGTTTAAAAAAGCAAATATTTTTTTGCCGTATTTTGCACTCACTTTTTCATCATTTGGCACAACTTGAGCTGAAAAAAGCCCATTTAACTCCGCCGCATAAAAAAGCATAGGAGTGCAGATGTGAAACTGAGTTTTGTCTATGTTTTGGTGGGTTTGGCGGTGAGCGTTTTCATTTATAATGCCACTAAGATTATATATGCTATCAAAAGCTTTTTTTAAATCTTTGTTAAAACTATCCTTGCAAAACTCATACTCATCATCAATTCTTATATCCCACTCCAGTGCCACTGCGTGAGTGAATTTGTCTTCATAGTATTCTAAAAAATGTCCTATTTGTAGTGGGGATTTTACATCCATCCACGCTATTTCACATTCTTGATAAGCTTTTATAGGGTCTTTTATATCCATAAAAGCATCTTTTAGTTTTTGTATGTAAAGTGCGTATGATTTTTCATCATCATTTTGTGGTTTTGTGGATACTAAAAACAAACTTATAATCTCATCTATTTTTTTAAACTCATCAAAAAACACTTCGCTATAAGCTAAAAATTTACATTTATCAAGTGCATTTTCTAAGCCTTGTAAATCTTTTGTGATGATGTGTTTTTTAACCCCATTTTCCCCATCGCTTATCGCCGCGTAGGCTCTGTCTGCTTTTGTTTTGTCATCTAGTTGATAAAAACCTTTTTTGCTAAGCAAGTTTAAAACTTCTTCAAAATCAAAGTCTTTTAGGCTTTCTACGCCTTCATCTATGATGATTTTTTGCCATTTAATTTGAGCGTTGTTAAGCTCGCACCCAACATTATGCACCATATCAAGCAAAGCACTATAAAATGGGCTTATTTTGCAAGTTTGTTTGATATTTTGTATAAGATTTGCATGATTTTTTTCATAAAAATCTTTTACTATCAAATAACAATCTTTTAAAACTTTTTCATCTATGTTTTGCTCTTTTAGTGCTATTTTTAGGCTTTGG
>CAZYDK010000106.1:0-4905 GCA_964646025.1 uncultured Campylobacteraceae bacterium
AGCCAAACAATAAAAGCTAAAACATAACTTGGTATTTTTGCTTATAATTGTTTAGCTAGATATATAAATTTCGTTTGTTTGAGTTTAGTTAATATAGTTTTTACTATTTAGGTTTTAAAACTACCCCCCCCCAAAAAATCTTACAAATTTCGTTTGTTTAGCTAAGATAAGATGAATGATAAAGCTTTATAAGTTCTTTATAAAAATCTTCATCTGATTTTTTTTCTATAAGACCATTGTTTGTAAAAAGTCCATCATAAAATATCTGTATATTTTTAAAACGATTTTTATGAAGTTTTGAAAGCAAATAAGATGATGTTTCACTACGAAGTAAAACCGTAGGTGGAACAATCCCTTGATATAAAAGCTCTTTTATGATATCTGAGCGGTATCTTATGTGATGATGATTTCCATGCGGACAAGATTTTATACTTACTATGTTTTGGCATTTTGCACAAAATACTATCTCAGGAAGCACGATAAGCTCCATATCATACTCTTTTGCAAAATCATCTAGCATTGTTTTTGGTCTGTTGTGGTCGTAAAAAACACCAACTCCCATATGGTTTTGAGTGATTACAAGCTTGTTTGCATTAAATGCTTTTACAAGCAGACATTCTAAAGCAGGATTTACATTAAGTCCATAAAATTTTATATCTTTAAGCTCAACATACACAACCTTATCTTGTGGAAGGTATTTTTTTATAAATCTTTTAAAAGCCCCTATTCTTAAATCAAAATCTAGCTGATTTGGTTTATTTGTTATAAAAACCATAACCATATCAGCCTTGTCTATACTCCACCTTATCATAAGCTCATGGGCTCTATGCAGTGGGTCTAAATCCAAAATCAAAGCTGTGATTTTTTTAGCTCCTAATTTTTTTTGATGAGCTCTTATAAAATCTAACTCATTATAAATGTTTGATGATTTTATATCTATGCTACCACCTACACAATAGCTATCTTTAGATAATGTGCATTCAAATGGATTAAAAATACTTGTATATGATTTATCATTTTCATAAATTTCATCTACTTCTATGCTTCCTACTATTTTATTTTCACATTCTAGTAGTATTGTTTTACAGTTTTTTAGCTTTTCGTGAAAATGATTTGGAGCAAATGTTAAAACATACTCCATATTTCCTATTTTTATAGGATTTTTACAATCTTTTTTACTAAAAAGATAGTTTTTTTCTCCAAAAGCTCCTATGCTGATTAGACTTAGGATTTCTAGTTCTTCTTTGTCTATTTTTAAAATATTATTTTTTCTTTGAGATGTCATATTTTTTTCTTCTTTCCCATAACGATTTGCGACTTATACCTAACTTTTTACTAAGTTCTGTATCTGGATACATATCTTGATATCTTAAGATTATGTATTTTATATAGCTATCTATAGTTAATATGTCATTATCTAAATTGACAATGTCATTATCTATAAAATTTATGGTTTTTATATTTATTTCCTCTTCTATGTTACTAGAATGCACAATACAAGGATAGTTTGGTATTAGCTTTTGCAAAATTTGTTTATCGCTTTGTTTTAAAACTTGATAGTTTTTAAGGTAGTAAAGCACATTTGGTTTTAATTCTAATTTTTCAACATTAACAGAATCCAAGTTGATGATATTTATGGGTAAATTACTCTCTAAAGAGTAGTTAAACGCAAAACAATCAGCATATTTTTCATAATTTGAGCGGATTAGCAAAGGTGGTTTTGATTTTGATAACAACTCTTTTTCTATATTTACACCATAAAAATTTGATTTTATGAAATTTATATATGTATTGTTTAGGTTTGATAAATTCTTATACTTTATAAAAAAAGTCATTTTTCTTATAAGCTCTTCTATCATAAAAGGTTTTTGTATATAATCACTAGCTCCAGCTTTTATAGGTGCTGTAACCGTATCTTGTGATACATAAGATACTAAAAGAAGTATAATGCTGTTTTTATAATAATCTATAACAGAGTTAAACCCATCAATGCTTGTTGATAAAAGCACTATGTCATAATTTACATTTTTATCTATTTCGCTAACTTTTGTTACTATATCACATACAAAATCAAAATCATAAAGCTTTTGAGAAATGCTTTGTGCTAAATAAATTTCATTTTCTACTATTAAAACTTTCATTTTTTACCTTTTATAAATATTTTTGCCACTTAAAGTATCTAAGTCCGACACAAGCAATACACGCTATGCCTTCACCACGACCAACAAAGCCTAGTTTTTCGGTTGTTGTTGCTTTTACATTGATTTTATGAGTTTTGAAAAAATCACAAAGATTTTTTCTGATTTTTTCTTTATATTCGCCTAGTTTTGGTTTTTCACACATTATGGTTATATCAGCGTTTGCAAGCTCAAACCCATATCCTTGTATCATCTTATAGGCATCATCTAAAAGTTTGCTTGAGCTTATATCTTTGTATTTTTGGTCTTTGTCGCTGTAGTGATGTCCTATGTCATTTAGCATACTTGCTCCAAAAAGTGCGTCTATGAGTGCATGAAGCACCACATCGCCATCAGAGTGAGCTTTTAAGCCAAAATTATCATTTATTTTTATCCCGCCTAGATAAAGAGCTTTGTCATCTACAGCCTTACTTCCTTTATCGCTAGTGCAAAACTCATGCACATCAAAACCAGTCCCAACCATTATTTCAGAGCTTGGGTATGCCAAATCTTTTAAAAGTTTCAAATCCTTTAAAAATGTGATTTTTTCTAGCTTTTCATCTCCGCTTATAAAACCTATCTTGCCACCCACGCTTTTTACCGCACTACTATCATCGGTAAAAGTTTTTGCACTCATTAAAGCTTTTTTTAGCATATGGGTTTTACTAAGTTGTGGGGTTTGAATACGCATAAGTTTTGACCTATCTATAAACTCATCATCATAAATTACCGTATCAGATACATCTAGCTTTGGACTTATGCAGTCAAATGCACCTTTTAACGCTTCGTTTATAAGATTATCAACAATATGCTTTTCTACGCCAAATCTAGCACTATCAAGCACCAAAACCCACTTGCTATCAACCTTATCTAAAGCGTTTAAAAGTGAGCCTTGTCTTTGCTCATCGCCATTTACAAACTCGCATTCATTTATCAAAAATTTTTCATAATATTCTTTGTTATCACAGGTGATGATTATTTTTTTAAAGTTATAAAAAGAACTTATTTTTTTTGTTACATATAGCCACAAAGGCTCATCATCTATATATAAAAACTGCTTTTTAACGGGAAGCCCCAGCCTACTTCCACTACCAGCAGCCATTACTACCAAACTAACATCTAGCACGATTTTCCTTGATAATTTTATAAAATGTTACAAAATTATACATCAAAAAAATAAAATGTTACTTTTAGTATTTAAAAAAATCAATTTTCGTATTTAAAATAATTTTCAAACTCTAGTATAAGCTCATAAAAATTTACACCATTGATGATAGGATGGGCTTTAAAATACTCTTTTACATTATCTCTTCCGCCTTTAAGCTCTTTTGAGCTTACCCCATAATATATAGAAATCAAAGCCTCAAGATAAGCCCCAATTCTATCACAATTTTTAAGCACAGAACCATCTATAGCGTTGTATTTATCATCATTTACTTGGTCCATATCGCCTGAAAAAATACTTATCTTATCATCAATGAAAATTCTATTTTCAAATTCGTTTTTGATGATTTTATGGCTTGTTTCATCGTATCTAATACCAAGAAGATATGAAAACTCATTTTGTATATCTTTTGGTATATTTGGCATGATTTTTTCATCAATTAGCTTTAGTTCATACTCAGCGATGATATCACTTAAACCGCCTATTTTGTGTTTGATAGGTGAGATTATATCACGGGTTAGCGCTTCTGGTAAGTCATGAAACAAAGCACAAAAAAAGTTATTTATAAGTCTATTTTTACCCGCACCAACTTTTATAGAATAAAAATATGAAAGCAAAGCAACAATTAGCATATGCCCAAGCACCGATGTTTCAGGTATGCGTGGAGTTTGCGTCCAGCGAGATTGAAAGCGAAGTCTTGAGCTTAAATCAATTATTTTTGATAGTTTTTTACCTAGCATGATTTTTTGAACGCCCAAAAGGTCGTAAAAATCCTCAACTTCTTCATCAATTTTTGCCTTAACCTCATCAATATCATCTATAAACGAACTTGCTTTATAAATCATATCAAACTCAGTTTTGGTAGATAAAAATCCCGCTGCTTTTATGATATGGCGTTCTTTTTTGTATTTTTTAGCTTCTTCATCATCCATATAATAAGAATAAAATTTATCATAAAAACTTCTATCTATTTTAAGTAGCTCATCTTTTAAGTTATGGATTACCCATTCGTTTAACTCGGATTTTTTAGAGCGTTGTATAAAATGCAAAACATCAGGGCGAATATCAGTAATAACCGTTCTTGCCAAAAACTCTATAACTATACCATCTACTATATACGCCAAATCAACATCGTTTTCACATTTTGCCAAAAAGTAAGCAACTATTGCTTTATGTGCTTGTTTATCAAGCTCAACCAAATTTACAGGTCTAGGATAATCATTAAACCTAACAATAGACGCCGCTTTAAAAATATTTTCAATAATCTTTGCACTTATCATCTTAATCCTTTTGTTTTTGTTATGATAGCTAAATCTTTGGATATAGTGTGTCCGTTTGTGATTATTTTGTTTATTTAGATAAATTTTATAGCTTTAAACCATTTTCAAACAAACGAAATTTAATATCAATATGAGTTTTATTTGTTAAGCATGAGATTAAAACCGTAGGTGAAGACCCCAACGCTCTTCACACGACTATGTTGGAAAAACCTCACGACTTGGAGCTAACAAAAGCGAACCTTTGTCTGGTGCAAATGCACTTTCTACGGCTAGAATGATTATA
>CAZYDK010000107.1:0-4854 GCA_964646025.1 uncultured Campylobacteraceae bacterium
TTTATAAATTTCGTTTGTTTTGTTAATTTTTGTATAAACAAACGAAATTTAGTTTCAAAAATCATCTAGTAAAGTTTTACCCCAAAGTGTTTAGTAGTTTTACTATCCAAAAAAGTGTTTGGCAAGTTTGCTATCAAAAAGGCGTTATAAGGCGACGCAGCCCCCATATCTTAACGTTCTAGTTTAGTTGGCTTTAAAAGGGTGTTTATAAAAAAAGTATTTAGTAAAGTTTGTTACCCAAAGTGTTTGGTAAGTTTGCCTAAAAACAAAACTAAATCTATTAAAACCAAATACTTCCCCCCTTTTTTTTAAAAAAAACCTACCAAATAAACCCACCCAAACAAACGAAATTTAGAGAATTTGTGGGGGTGTTTGGTCGGTGTATAAAAAGTTTGTGGGGGTTTATTTGGGTTTGGTGGAGAAATACTTCGCAAAAATGGCTAGACTATAATATTTGTTATAAGCTGATGTCTAAAAAGTTGGCTAGACTAGAACGCTTGTTGGGGTGGTGCTACAAATTACTGTAGGTTTTGTTTTGTTGTTGCCTAAGTTTTAATGTGGAGTTTTATTTTTAAACTTACTACCTTAGCTTTGTTGCAATGATTTGGTTTGGCTAAATTTTGTTTGTTGGTTGAGATTATCTAGTCAAATCAATTAGGCTAGAAAGTTGTAGGGCGGGAGTCTATCTACTGTGTAGATTATCTTTTGATTTAGATAAACAAACAAAATGTAGAAAATAAAACAAAATATTGTATTTGTAAGTCAAACGATAAAACTCAAGTTTAAAGCTCTAGTCTATTTAAGCATAGCTATGTTAAAACTCAACCTAAACAAACGAAATTTAGAAAATTATCTGTTTAGACCAACTAGACTAGAATGATAAGTGGTGGCGGACTGGCGTCTTTTGAACGCTTAAAAATGCCCATTTAATGTTTTTGCAAGAATTAAAAAGGCATTAAAAAGCGTTGTAAAACTTTATAAACAAACGAAATTTATATGGCTTTAAAAGAGTGTTTGGTTTTAAGCCACCCCCCCGCAAAACTTTTTCAATACCTTTGCTCGTTTAGGTATCTATATGCATCACAACCTTTTTGATGTCCCAAATCACAGGCTTTTCCAAAGTATTCTTTAGCTTGTTTCTTATCTTGTCTTACGCTTTGGCCGTTGTAATATAAACTTCCTAAATTAAAACAACTATCATTATTTCCACCATCACAAGCTTTTACAAAATACTCTTTTGCTTTTGCATAATCTTGCTTTGTACCTTGTTTGTTGTAATATAAAAGTCCTAATTTGAGACAACCTTTATCCTCCCCACCATCACAAGCTTTTGCAAAATACTCTTTTGCTTTTACATAGTCTTGTTTTATCGTTCCCACCCCTTCATTATATAAAAGCCCCAACCCATAACAACCATCAACATTCCCACCATCACAAGCTTTTTTAACAAACTAGCTCATTTGCCCCTAAAATACTAGCACCAAAAAGCGCCAAACATAAAATCTTTTTCATTTAAAATCCTTTTTTTGTATTGATGAAAAAGTCATTTTACCCCCCCCCGTAATAAATTTTGGCTTAGTAGGGCATTTTTGTGGTGTTTAGCTTGTTTATTTAGTAGTTTTGTGTTTAGTATCAGAGTATAAACAAACGAAATTTGGTTGTATCGCTAAAAGTTGTACTTATAAAGCTGTTGTAAGCCAAAAAATCAAGCTTTAAACAAACGAAATTTAGTTAAATAGCGATATGCTAAGCCCTAAGACTTCAAGCGTTTTGCTTGTGGCTATACGCCCCCTTGCTGTTCTTTCTACATAATTGTTGGCAAGTAAGTACGGCTCAATCACATCTTCAATCGTTTGTTCATCTTCGCTAATAGCTGCTGCTATGGTGTTTAGTCCTAGCGGTTTTTTAGAAGTTGCTAAAAGTTTTAGGTATTTTATGTCAAACTCGTCAAGCCCACGCTCATCAACTCCAAGTGCGTTTAATGCTTCGTTTGCTCTTTGTTTGTTTATGGTTTTTTCGTTATATACTTCTGCAAAATCACGCACTCTTTTAAGTAGTCTTATGGCTAGACGCGGGGTTTGGCGACATCTAGAAGCTATTAGCAAACTAGCGTCATCATCGCAAGGTTTGCCTAGTTTTTTTGATGCGGCTTTGATGATTTTAGCTAACTCATCATGCGAGTAAAAATCAAGCCTAAAATGCATACCAAACCTATCTCTAAGCGGAGATGAGAGTGAGCCTGATTTAGTTGTTGCACCAACTAGAGTAAATGGATTTATATCTACTTTTACTGTTTGTGCTCCAGCACCGCTACCTATGATAATATCAAGTCTAAAATCTTCCATCGCAGGGTAAAGCACTTCTTCTATAGCAGGGCTTAGGCGGTGGATTTCATCTATAAAAAGTATATCATTTGGCTCAAGGTTGGTTAAAATCGCAGCCAAATCTCCGCTTTTTTCTATCATTGGGGCGGCTGTTGTTTTGATATTTACCCCCATTTCGTTTGCTATGATGTTTGCTAGAGTTGTTTTTCCAAGTCCAGCAGGTCCAAAAAAAAGTGCGTGGTCTAGGCATTCTCCACGCTTTTTGGCGGCCTTGATGAAGATTTTTAGGTTGTTTTTTATTTTGTCTTGTCCTATATAATCATCAAAAACTTTTGGTCTTAAGATGTTTTCATAACTTTCATCGGAGCTAAATTTTTCTATTTCTACTATTCTTTCCATAACTTGCCTTAAAAAATTTATATTATTTTATAACATTATATGTATAATTTTTTAAAATTTTAAAAAGGTTGATAATTAATGGGGATTTACAAACAGCTTGAGATTGATTATGAAATTGATGTGGTTGATGATTTTTTGGAGCATTTGCTTATAATTTGCGATGCACTTGAAAGGCTTATCATATCGTTAAGTGATAAAGAAAAATACAAAGAAAGCATTAATGAGCTTTTTAGAATTTTTCACAACACTAAATCAGCAGCTAGTTTTTTAAAAATCAATGAAATCGTAAGTGTTTGCACTGTTTGTGAAGATATACTTGATGAAGCAAGAAGCCTTAGTGGTCCTGCTAGTGATGAGTTTATTGATTGGTTGCTTTTAATAAGCGACCAGTTTTTAAGATACAGAAGTGACCTTGAAGTTGATGCTAGTTATTTTAGTATCTTAAATCCTAACATTGTAAAACTTCCCGTGGAACTTAATAAGTAGTATTTATGAATAATTCTAGATATGTTTTTATAGGTCTTGTTTTTTGTGTTTTTGTTGTTGTGGTGTATTTGTTTAAGGACTTTTGGCTTAGTATATCAATAGCATCACTTATGGCGGTTGCTACAGCAAATTTGCACGTAAAAGTATCAAAGTATATTAAAAAAAGGGCTTTAAGTTCTTTAATTACTACATTTTTGGTGTTTTCTTTGTTTTTTGCACCGCTTGTTTATGCGTCTTTTGTGCTTTTTAGTGGGATTAAAAATATAGACATTGAAATGGTAAAACATTTAGCTTCTCAGATTAAAACCTTTAAGCCAAATTTGCCAGAAGGTTTGGGGTTTTTAGAGCCTAAGATATCGGAGTTTTTAAGTGATTTGGATATAAGCGGTAGCGTAAATAAAATCATAGGTTATGCTTCATCTTATGGTAAATTAGGGCTTAAATTTTTTGTGGAGTTTGGGCTTATTTGTGTGTTTTATTTTTTTGCGAATTTTTATGGCAAGGAGCTTATGGGCTTTTTAAAAAGTCTTTTACCTATGTCAAATGCCGAAAAATACAATATGCTAAAAGAAATATCAAATGTAATGGCTGTTGTTTTTTATTCTATAATTTTTAACGCTATTTTACAAGGTGTGCTTTTTGCTATTATAGCTAGTGCTTTTGGTTTTGATGGGCTTTTGTTTGGGATACTTTATGCTTTTGCATCGCTTATACCTGTGGTTGGTGGGCTTATACTTTGGCTACCACTTTCATCTTATGTGTATTTTATGCAAGGGGATATGGTAGGAGCGATAGCTATAGCTATATATAGCGTGGTAATGATAAGCGTTGTCGCTGATACTTTGGTAAAACCGCTTGTTATAAAATGGATAAGTGAGAAATTTTTAAAAACAAAAGCTGTGATGAATGAAATGCTAGTGTTTTTTTCTATGATAGCGGGGATTTCTACTTTTGGTTTTTGGGGGATTATACTTGGACCAGCGATACTAGCGCTTTTTATGTCTGTTATAAAAATTTATGTAAGTATGGAAGGTAAAAATGACTAATATAATTTTATGTGGTGGTAGTGGGACTAGACTTTGGCCGCTTAGTAGAAGTCTTATGCCTAAACAATTTCTTAGGATTTTTGATAATAAATCTTTGTTTTTGCTAACACTTGAAAGAAATTCAAAACTTTGCGAAAAAACTATTGTTGTATCAAATGAACAGCAGTATTTTTTAGCACTTGATGAGATAAGCCAAACAAACGAAATTTATAAAAACATATCGTATTTACTTGAACCACTTGCTAAAAACACAGCTCCAGCGATAGCTCTTGCTTGTATGGGACTAAGTAGCGATGAAGTAGTTTTGATAACTCCAAGCGACCATCTTATAAAAGATTTATTAACGTATGAAAAGGTTGTAAAAAAAGCAAATGAGTTAGCTAATGAAGGCTTTTTGGTAACTTTTGGCATAAAGCCAACTCACGCTGAGACAGGATATGGATATATAAAATCAAACGATAACCTAAATGTAGATGGTTTTTACGAAAAACCAGATTTAAAAACAGCACAAAAATACTTAAGTGGGGGGGGGTATTTTTGGAATTCTGGAATGTTTATATTTAAAGCAGGAGTATTTTTAGAAGAGCTTAAAAAACATT
>CAZYDK010000108.1:0-4840 GCA_964646025.1 uncultured Campylobacteraceae bacterium
TTTATAAAAGGTAGTCCCATCATCTTTGCAAGGCGTCTTGCGATTTCTGTTTTACCAACACCAGTTGAGCCTATCATAAGTATATTTTTTGGCACGATATCATCTTGCATAGCTTTATCTAGCTGCATTCTTCTGTGTCTGTTTCTAAGTGCAATGGCGATGATTTTTTTAGCTTTTTTTTGACCGATTACATAATCATCTAAAAAACTTACTATTTGTTTTGGCGTTAAATCCATTTTAATCTCCGATTTCATAGGTTTTTATATTTGTGTTTGTGTATATACAAACTTCACCTGCTATTGTTAAGCTATCTTTTACAAGCGTTACAGGGTCAAGGTCTTTTGCATGAAGTTTTAATGCTCTTGCAGCACTTAGTGCATACATTCCACCGCTTCCGATAGCACATATTTCTTCATCTTCAGGCTTTACAACATCACCTGTTCCACTTAGTAAAAATATATGTTTTCTATCAAGCACTATCATCATAGCTTCTAGTTTTCTAAGGTATTTGTCTTTTCTCCATTCCTTAGAAAACTCAATCGCAGCTTTTTCAAGGTCTCCTTTTGAGCTTTCAAGAAGTTTTTCAAACATATCAAAAAGCGAAAACGCATCAGCTGTGCTACCTGCAAATCCAGCCAAAACTTTTCCACCATGAAGTTTTCTTATCTTTGTGGCATTACCTTTTAAAACAGTGTTGCCAAATGTTACTTGTCCATCGCCGCCGATTACACTTTTATCTTTTGCTTTATAAGCTAAAATCGTTGTAGCGTGAAACATTACTCAGCCTTAACATCTATTTTAAAAGTAGCTGTTATAGAGTGTCCTAATTTTGCACTTACTTCATACACTCCAAGCTCTTTAACCATAAAGTCATTTATTGCTTTTTTGTCGATTTCGTAGTTTTTTTGCTCTTTTAAAGCTTTGCTTATCTCATCTTTTGTAACGCCACCAAAAAGCTGTCCGTTTGCTCCAACTTGTTTTTTGATAGTAACAACTACATCTTTTAAGCTGTCTTTTAAAGCATTTAGTTGTTCTATTTCGTAGCGTTCATTTTCTGCTTTTTTTCTAAGTGCTGCTTCGTGTTGGCGAATAACATCTGTTGTAGCTGATTTTGCATAGCCTTTTGCTATTAAAAAGTTCATTCCATATCCATCTTTTACTTCTTTGATTTCTCCTGCTTTGCCTAAAGATTTTACATCTTTTATAAGTAATACTTTCATTTTGTGTCCTTTCTTTAAATAATTTTTCAAGCATTTTACAAAAAAAAACTAAAATGCGGGATTTTTTGATAAACTTTGTTTAAAAATTCATATTTTAGGGTATAAAAATGAGAATAGATAAGTTTTTAAATACTACAAACATAACAAAAAGAAGAGCTGTAGCAGAAGATATGTGTAAAAGTGGGATAGTATTTTTAAATGATAAACTAGCAAAATGCTCTAAAGAGGTTAAAATCGGTGATATAATTTCTTTAAATTTTTTAAACAGAGTTGATAAGTATGAGGTTTTAGCCATACCTACAACTAAAAATGTGCCAAAAAATCAAAGCCATGAATACATCAAAAAGATAGAAGGTTAAGCGTATGAAAACTAAAGTCTTTTTTTTACAAGAAGATGAAAATATAAAGCTTTATGAGTATATAAATGAAAATGTTGTTTTTTTAAGTGGTGAACTTGCAAGTGGTAAAACAACGCTTGTATCAAATATACTTTCAAAACTTTGTAAAGAAAGAGATATTTACTTTAAAACCACATCTCCAACATTTTCTATACTAAATACATACAACCTTGGGGATATGAAAGTATATCATTATGATTTTTATCAAAAAGAGTATTCTGGGATACTTTCTAATGGGCTTTTTGAGACATTTTTTGAAGATGGGCTACATTTTATAGAGTGGGGAGATGAAAATCTAAAAAAACTTTTACAAAATTATGATATAAAATACATAACAATAAACATTAGTAAAATTGAAGGTAAAAACGATAAAAGAAAGTATGAGATAATTTATGAGTGAATTAGTAGTTAAAAAACTATCAAAAACAATTAAAAACAACCAAATCATAAAAGAAGTAAGCCTTAGTATAAAATCAGGCGAAATAGTAGGGCTTTTTGGGAGCAATGGTGCTGGAAAAACAACTACTTTTTATATGATATGTGGGCTTGTTGAAAAAAGTAGCGGAGAGATACTTTTAGATGATAAAGATATATCCATAATGCCACTTAGCGATAGAGCAAGGCTTGGGATTGGGTATTTGCCACAAGAAAGCTCTATACTTAAAGAGCTTAGCGTATATGATAATCTTCGTTTAGCAGCTGAGCTTATATATAAAGATAAAGATATCATAGAAGATAAGATAAATCAAAAACTACAAATGCTAAGTATACAAGATAGAAAAGATAGACTTGGAAAAAGCCTAAGTGGTGGAGAGCGTAGGCGTGCGGAGATAGCTAGAGCTCTTATGATAGAGCCAAAGTTTTTGCTACTTGATGAGCCTTTTGCTGGGGTGGACCCAAGAAGTATAAAAGAGGTTCAAGGAATTATCATAGAGCTAAAAAGTGCAGGAATTGGTGTGCTAATTACCGACCATAATGTAAAAGATACTTTAAAAATTTGTGATAAAGCGTATGTTCTTGACGCAGGATATATCCTAGCAAGTGGAACAGCAAAGCAAATAGCAGAAAATGACGCTGTAAAAGATAAATACTTAGGAAAAGATTTTATACTCTAATGCTAAAGCAAACTCTAACTCAAGCTCCTAAAAATAAACTTTCTTTGATTTTGCGTAGTTGGTTACCGCTTCTTCAAGCAAACATAGATGAGCTTAATGAGAGTATAAACGAATACGCTAAAGACAATCCTTTTATAAAAGTAAAATCATCTAGACAAAAATACTTTGGCGATATGGTTTTAGAGTATCAAGAAGATAAAAATTTAGATGATATAAACATCATAAATGAGCTAAAACTACAGATAAACAATACTCTTTTTCCAACTCAAAAAAGCAAAGATATAGCAAACCTTATATGTGAAAGTTTAGATGAAAACGGATATTTTGAGTATGATAAAGATACTTTTAAAGATTACTTAAAAGAAGAAGTAGAAAAAGTAAGGCAAAGATTTATCTATCTTGAGCCAAGCGGAGTTGGTGCAAAAGATTATAAAGAGGCTTTTTTATTTTGTCTTGAAAGTAAGCTTTTTAATGGCGAGATAAAAGATGATGAGTATAAGTTTTGCAAAGAGTTAATTAATGAGCTTGAAAATCTAGCAAACTATAAAAAACATAAACTTTTTAAACCATGTATGCAAATTCTTCGTTCTTTTTCTGTGCCACCTTTTTTAAACTATAGTGAAAAATCTCAAGAAATAGTTCCTGATATTTTTGTATATCATGAAGATGGGCAGATAAAAGTAAGGATAAACGATGAGTATTATCCAGAAGTAAGCATTGATGAAGACAGTATAAAAGAGCATAAATATATGCAAGAGTTTATCAAAAATGCTAAAAATATCGTAGATGCACTAGCTATGAGAAAAGCAACGCTTAAAAAAATAGCCTTGATGATAGTTGAGTATCAATATGAGTTTTTTTTGGGTGGAGATATAAAGCCTATGAGACTTAAAGATATAGCAGATGAGCTAGATAGAAATCCATCAACAATTTCTCGTGCAATAGCTGGAAAATACCTTTTTTGTTCCCGTGGAATGGTAGAGCTAAAAAACTTTTTTGCTACAAAAATTGATGATGATACAAGTAACGCCGTGATAAAAGAATACCTTTTAAAGCTAGTTAAAAATGAAGATAAAAAAAAGCCGCTTAGCGATATAGCTTTGCTTGAGATGATAGAAAAAGATTTAGGCGTTAAAATAGTTCGCCGCACCATAACAAAGTATAGAAAACAGCTTGATATAGCACCATCTCATGAGAGAAAAAGACTTTATGAGCTTTGGTAAAACAAACGAAATTTAAAAAATATACAAATTTCGTTTGTTTGGGCGGATTTTTATATATTAAATTAAAAAATACATCATAAAAAAGCTAAAAAAAAGCTATTTTTTTATAAAATCCAAATTTTACATAAAATATAGATTTAAGGCGGATTTAATAATGTTTGATGTTATGCATATACAAAAAATTTTACCTCACAGATATCCATTTTTGCTAGTGGATAAGATAACAGAGCTAGAAAAATCACAAGTAGTTAAAGGTTATAAAAATATCAGTATAAGCGACCATGTATTTTTAGGACATTTTCCAGGTCATCCTATATATCCTGGTGTTTTAATTTTAGAAGGTATGGCACAAACTGGCGGTGTGCTTGCGTTTGAGAGTATGGAAGATAAAGTTGACCCTAGCACTAAAGTTGTGTATTTTACAGGGATTGATGAGGCTAAGTTTAGAAGTCCTGTTCGCCCTGGAGATAGACTTGATTATGTTATGGAAGTAGTAAAAAACCGTGGTAATATGTGGGTTTTTAAAGGTAGTGCATATGTTGATGGAAATTTATGTGCAGAAGCTACCTTAAAAGCTATGATTATAGATAAATGATAAACATGAAAGCGATAATTGAAGATGGAGCTATCATAGGCGAAGGAACGATAGTAGAACCTTTTGCTTATGTTAGTAAAGATGCCAAAATAGGTAAAAATTGTATCATAAAACAAGGTGCAAGAATTATAGGCGATACTACAATAGGAGATAATAGCACGATATATTCTTATGCTATTGTTGGAGATATCCCTCAAGATATATCTTATAAAAAAGAGCAAAAAACAGGTCTAATTATCGGTAAAAATGCAACGATAAGAGAATTTTGCACTATAAATAGTGGCACAAG
>CAZYDK010000109.1:0-4746 GCA_964646025.1 uncultured Campylobacteraceae bacterium
TTTTTAACTTAAGCTAAATAATTTAAATTATTTTATACCAACTGCTCTTTCAAGGTCATCTAACATAAAATCCATAGCTTTGATTCCACCTTCAGTTAAATACCAAACGCTTGGGTTTAGATAATAAATATTGCCATTTTTAGCTGCATTTGTCTTATCTATAATAGGATTACTCATCACCTCTTTAGCTGTTTTTGAGCCTTTGTTATTTATGGCATTATCCCTATCTAAAACAAAAATATAATCAGGATTAAGCTTTAAGATTAGCTCAAAACTAGCATCATTTCCATGAGTTGTTTTAGCATCATTTGCTATATTCTTAAACCCTGCGTCAGTTCCTATCATAGCACATCTTTTAAAATTACCTAAAGTGTTAAAATTTGATTTTGTAACAAGCCCCATAATTACACTTTTACCAGATGCTTTTTCTTTGATTTTACTTAATCTTGCCTCATAAGAATTAAAAACATCACCTGAATTTACATTAAAAATTTTAGCTATTTGCTCTGCGTTTTTCTTAACACTCTCAAAAGTTCCATTAGCATAATCAATACCTAAAAATACTACAGGAGCTATCTTGCTAAGCTCATCATATTTTTCAGCTAATCTTGAACCTATAAAAATAACTTCAGGTTCTGCGCTTAAAATTTTTTCCAAATCTACTTCTTTTACACTACCAACATTTATGATTTTATTATCATTAAAATATTTGGCTAGATAATCAATTTTAGTTGATTTTGTAAGCCCGCTAATTCTATCTCCAAGACCTAGCGCATCAAGCGTATCAAGCGTTGCAAGGTCTGCCACAACAACCTTTTTAGGGTTATCTGGAACATTAATCTTGATTTTTTTGTTACTACCATCAAGTGCTTCAATCTCAACCGCATTTGCACCAATGCAAACTAAAAGCCCAAAAAGAGCAAACTTTAAACCCTTAAACATAATTTCTCCTTACTAATAAAATAAACACAATGGTTTTTCCTTAATCTTTGTAATTTCAAAATCTACACCATAAATATTTTTAAGATTTTCCTTAGTGATAACTTCACAGCTTTTTCCATAATTTGCTATCTTGCCGTCTTTAAAAGCACATATATAATCACTATAAAATGAAGCAAGATTTAATTCATGTAAAACCATGATGATAGTTTTTCCTAACTCATCACATAGTTTTTTTATATTTTTCATCATAGAAATTGAATGAGCTATATCAAGATTGTTTGTAGGTTCATCAAACAATACATATTCAGTATCTTGTGCAATTATCATAGCAATTAGCGCTCTTTGCATTTGCCCACCACTAAGTTCATCTAAAAAAGCATTTTTAAGCTCTTTTAAAGCCATAAAATCTAAAGCTTCATCAATTTTCATCAAATCATCTTTATTTAAATTATTTTTGCTATATGGAAATCTTCCAAATGATACTAAATCTTTTACGCTTAATTTTATGTTTATATTGTTGCTTTGAGTAAGAATTGCTAAACTTTTTGCTAGTTCTTTATTGTTCCAGTCTTTTAAATCCCTGCCCTTAAAAATAACCCTACCGCTATCGCTTTTATTTAGTCTTGATATAATATGCATAAGTGTTGATTTACCAGCACCGTTTGGACCTATAAAAGATGTGATTTTACCTTCATTTATACTAAGGCTTACATTATCAAGAACAATTTTTTCATTATATTTTTTAGATACATTTTCAATAATCATAATTTTCCCTTATTAGCAAAAAGTAAATACATAAAATATATTCCACCTACTATACTTATGAAAACACTTATTGGTACACTCATTACAAACACTCTTTCAACCATACTTTGAGAAAATACTAAAAGCAACATTCCAAAAAATACAGAACCGCTGATTAAATAAGTATGCTTATAAGTTTTAAAAAGTTCACGCGATAGATTTGCTATAATTAGTCCCAAAAATGATATAGGTCCAACAAGTGCCGTTGCAATCGCTATAAAAAGCGTAACTCCCAACAAAAGCTTTTTGATACTTTTATCATAATCAATTCCTAGATTAATACTTTGATTTTTACCTAAACTTAAAACATCAAGAAGCGCTAAATCCTTATAATAAAACAAACTCAAAACCAAAGCTAGTCCTCCGGCAAACGCTAAAATGTCAGCATTAACAGAATTAAAACTAGCCACAAGCGAGCTTAAAAGAGTATCATATTCATTAGGGTCCATTATCCTTGTCATTGAGCTTTGTAGCGAGCTAAAAAGTGTAGCTAAAACAGTCCCTGCAAGTAGCACATAAAGCACATTGTATTTTGAAATTTTAAAAAAATAATTATATATAAATGTAGCCACAAGCCCCATTACCACTAAATCTAAACTAAAAGATATATATTTATTAGACGCAAAAACACTAGCACTTCCTAAGAAAAATACCACGCTAGTATGGATTAATATATAAAGCGCATTCATTCCAAGCAAGCAAGGAGTTACAATTGTATTTTTAATAATAGTTTGAAATATAAGCGATGCAGCACCTATACAATACGCACTTAAAAGCATTGCTAGTAATTTTTTTATCCTTAAATTTATAGCAAATTCAAAAAACTTATAATTAATCCCATAAAGCAAGAAAAAAGCCGAACAAAGAATAGTTAAAATTATCAAAATTATTAATTTTATCTTCATTTTTCACCACAATTTTTTAAATGATTTATAATTTTTATCTCTTTGCCACTTAGTTTGATAATAATAAGACCTATAAAAACAATACTGCCTAAAATTCCAGAAATAAGCTCGATAGGAAGTTCGTAAGGCATGATGATAATTCTTGCAAATACATCGCAAACTAGTACAAACAAAGCACCAAATAAAGCTGTATCTAGTAAAATACCCTTTAAATTATCTCCTTTAAATATACGAATAATATTTGGAACAATAAGTCCGATATAAGAAATCGCACCAACTACAACAACTACACCAGCACTTAGCATAGCAGATAAACTAAGCCCTGCAAAAAGCACTAAATTATAAGGCACTCCTAAGTTTTTAGAAAAATCTTTTCCCATTCCAACTATATTAAAATAATTTGCAAAAATTAACGCAAGAACTATCAAAGGAAGACTTATATAAAGCATTTCATAACGCCCTTTAATGATTAGCGAAAACGAACCAGTAAGCCAAGTAGAAAGTGCTTGAACAAGTTCAAATTTAAAAGATAAAAATGTGGTAATTCCACCGATAACATAACCAAACATAATCCCAACAAGTGCAACCATAACGCTATCTTTAAACTTAATACTTTGAATAAAAGCTACAAACACCCAAGTGCCTAAAATTGCTGTCGTAAAAGCAAAAAACGAACGCTCAAATAAGGTGCTATTTGGAAACAAAATAAGTGATATTAAAATTCCAAGCTGTGCTGAAGCTATAGTGCCGCCTGTGGTGGGAGATACGAAATTGTTTCTACATAATTGTTGCATTATAAGTCCTGCCACGCTTAAGGACATTCCACTTAAAAGTATAGCAAGAAGTCTAGGAAATCTTGAAACCACCAAAATCTCAAGCTTAGCTAAATCACCATTTAAAATATCATCTAAGCTTATATCAATCGCCCCTAAAAATATAGAAATAATACTAAAAATCATCAAAAGTATAATCAAAACAACAGATAATCTCAAAAAATTCCCTTAAAAAATATGATACTGATTTTAATAACCTAAAAATATAAAATCAAAGTATTTTCGCAATTTCAAAATATATTTTAAAAGCAAAAATATATCAAAATTATATTAATTTTTCTTTATTTTTAATATCAATTATCATAATAAACTAATATTGATAATGATTTTAATTTAAGATTAAAATTATCATTTTTATAGTTTAATTATAATTTTTATTATCAATATTTATTTTGAGGAGAATTAATGTCAAAAGCAAAATTATCTTTAGTTTTGTCCGTTTTATTTATGGGGGGGGGTATTTATGCAAGCGAAGTTAAGCTTGATACGATTGAAGTAAACGCTGATTCCATTGGGTATTCTGATGTAGACTCGCTTAAAATTTCAAATAAAAATGCAGGTGCAATTCGTGATGTTATGAGAGATATTCCTGGTGTTTATGTAGCAGGAACAAATCAATTTAACCAAAAGCTTTACATGCGTGGAGTAAATGATAGGGGTATAAATATCACAATTGATGGTGCAAGACAGCGTGGAAATGTGTTTCATCACTCAGCTGATTTAGTTTTAGATGTTGATTTGCTTAAGTCTGTTGATGTTGGCGTGGGTGTTTTAAGTGTTGCAAACAATTCTGGTGCATTGGGCGGTTCTGTTGCGTTTAAAACAGTTAGTGCATTTGATTTACTAGAAGGTGATGAAAGCTTTGGTGGTAAATTTAAAACAGGTTATGCAACCAACAACAAAGAGTGGCAAAAAAGCTTATTAGTTTATGGTAAAAATGACAATAATTTTGGTCTTTTAGCTTATATAAACCATAAAAACTATGGTTTTGGAAAAGACGGAAATGGTAACGAGATAGGCGGAAGCGGCAAAGATTTGAGCTATTTATTTAAAGCAAATTATGAAAATGAAGACCACAAAGCAGGAATTAGCTATGAACACACAGAATATAATGGAGATTTTCCATTTAGAGGTGAATTTGGTGGTTCAGTAGCTACAGATACTATTGTTTATGGTAAAAATAAAAAACAATCGTATGAGCTAAAAGCAGGAGAAAGAGCTCAAGGTATCATTCCACAAAGAATGCCAAGAGATACATACAC
>CAZYDK010000110.1:0-4728 GCA_964646025.1 uncultured Campylobacteraceae bacterium
AAATTTCGTTTGTTTGTAAAGTGTGGATTAAACAATACAAACAAACGAAATTTAGTTTATATTTTTTCTTTGTATTTTGTTATTTTGCTTACTGTGTGTCCGCAGTTTTCGCATTTGTATGTTTTTTCTTTTTCACCAACACAAAATACTTTTCTTATATATTTTTTCTTCTTTTTTACATCTTTTTCTATGTAGTTTGATGATAGGGTTTTGCTTTCAATTAGTCTTAATGTAAAAGGTTTTTTACATTTTTGACATTTTAAATTTAGTTCTTGTGCGTAGTAGGTTAGGGTAAAAATAATAGCCGCTAAAACCAAAAGTACCAATGATATATGAATGATAAAAACACTAAGCACTAAAGCTGTTATGATGATTGATATTAAGATACCTTTTGTTTGTCTTAAAACTGATAACATTTTATCTCCTTTAAAATATAATTTTACCCCCCCCCATAAAATCAAGCTTAAAATTATAAATCCATATCTTAAAAAACTAGTAAAAGTCCGATATACTCACAAAAGTTTTAAGGATTATCATGAAGATATATAACTACGGAAGACAGGATATACAAAAAAGCGATATAGATGAAGTTATTTCAGTGCTTAAAAGCGACTTTTTAACTTGTGGTCCAAAGGTGGAAGCTTACGAGCAAGCCATAGCAGACTATACCGGTGCAAAATACTGCGTATGCGTATCTAGTGCTACTGCGGGACTTCATCTTTGCACTTTAGCTCTTGAGCTTAAAAGCGGTGATGAAGTTATAACTTCGCCTATCACATTTTTAGCAAGTGCAAATGCTGCTAGATATACTGGAGCTAGTGTGGTTTTTGCAGACATTGAAGAAGATACTGCAAATATAGACATAAACGAAGTTTCAAAACATATCAACTCTAAAACCAAAGCCATAATCCCCGTTCATTTTGCAGGGCAAAGCGTGGATATGAAAGCGTTAAGCAAGGTGGCAAAAGATATACCTATCATAGAAGACGCCGCTCACGCCATAGGTAGCGAGTATAACGGCAAAAAAGTAGGCTCTTGTGAGTATAGTAAGGCTTGTGTTTTTTCTTTTCATCCTGTAAAAACCATCACCACAGCAGAAGGTGGAGCTATCACAACAAACGATGAGAGTTTTTATAAAAAGCTTTTAACTCTTCGCTCTCATGGAATGAAGCGAACTAAAAACTGGGAGTATGAAATGCATGAGCTAGGCTTTAACTACCGAATGCCTGATTTAAACGCAGCTTTGGGACTTAGTCAGCTTAAAAGACTAGATAGTTTTAAAGCTCGTCGCCGTGAGATAGTAGCTAGATATAACGATGAGCTAGGGCTGGAGCATTTAATAGAGCGTGATTTTAGTAATGCTTGTCCGCATTTATATGTGGTTTTGGTGGATAATAGAGATGAGTTTTATCAAAAAGCAAAAGATTTAGGACTAAATCTTCAGGTGCATTATATCCCTGTAAATACTCAACCATATTACAAGGCTTTGGGTGAGCAAAAGTGCGAAAAGGCGGAAAGTTATTATAAAAAATGTATATCTTTACCGCTTTATCCAAGCCTAAGCGATGATGATATAAGCGATATAATCTCAAGAATAAAAAAGATTTTATAAAATACGCAAACAAGTGACATTTGCTAAATTTCGTTTGTTTGGAGTTGGAGAAAAAATGAAAGCAATAATAACAGCAAGAGGCGGAAGCAAAAGAATACCTAGAAAAAATATAAAAGACTTTTTGGGTCGCCCTATGATAAGCTATGCTATAAATGCAGCACTTAAAAGTGGGATTTTTGATGAAGTTATGGTAAGCACAGATGATAAGCAGATAGCCGAAGTTGCAAAAAAATGCGGTGCTAGTGTACCGTTTTTAAGAAGTGCTAAAAACTCAGATGATTTTGCTACTACAAAAGATGTTTTAGATGAAGTTATAGCTGAGTATGAAAAAATGGGTGTTAGATTTGATGAGTTTGCTTGTATTTATCCTTGTGTACCACTTTTAAATGCTGATACATTAAAAAAAGCTTATGATGAGTTTAAAAAGTGTGATTATGACTGTCTTGTGCCTGTTGTTAAGTTTTCTTTTCCTATACAAAGAGCTTTTAAGATAAATGATAGTGGGTTTTTAGAATACAATGAACCAAAGTATGCAAACACTAGGTCGCAAGATTTAGAGCCTATGTATCATGACTGTGGGATGTTTTATTTTTATAAAACTAAGCCATATTTAGCAAATGATATGAAAGTAGGGGCTTTTGTGATGGATGAAAGGGTGGTGCAAGATATAGATAATGAAGAGGATTGGCAAATGGCAGAATTAAAATACAAGGTAATTTATGGTTAATATAAAAAAAGGTTTAAAGCTTTACAATCTTAATGTGGATTGTTATACAGATGATATTTTAGGGCTTTATGATAAGGGGCTTTATGATTATATAGAACTTTATGTAGTGCCAAATAATGGTGATTTGATAGGGTATTGGGAGCAGATAAAAAAAGATAAAAATATACCATTTATAATCCACCATGCTCATTCTTCAAATGGTTTTAACTTAGCTTTAAAAGAGCGCAAAAAGCAAAATCTTGATATATATAAACAAACTTTAGTTTATGCGGATAAGCTAGATGTGGATACTATCATCTTTCATAGTGGAATGAATGGTGATATAAAAGAGAGTGCTAGACAGCTAAAAGCTTTTGGTGAGAGTAGGGCGGTGGTTGAAAATAAGCCTTATAAACCAGTGAGCGGGGAGGCGTGGGAATATTGCGTTGGGTGTAGTGTAGATGATATGAGGCTTATACTTAGTGAGTGTGAGTGTGGGTTTTGCCTTGATTTTGGACATGCTATTTGTGCGGCAAATACTTTTAAGATTGAGCCTTATTCTTTTATAGAAAGTTTTTTAGACCTTGAGCCAAAAATGTATCATCTAACAGATGTTTATGATATGAGTAGTGAGATTGACGCTCATCCGCATTTAGGAGATGGGGTGCTTGATATGAAAAGGATTTTTTCATATATAAAAGATAGCTCTTATGTTACATTTGAGACTGTTAAAAACAGCAAAACAGACTTAAAAGATTTTGAAAAAGATATGTTATGGGTAAGAGATTTTATTTAAGAAAAGCAAAACTAGATGATATAAATATCGTTTATGAGTTAAGAAACGATGAACTTGTAAGGCATAACTCAATAAATCAAGATAAAATTTCGTTTGATACGCATAAAGAATGGTTTTTAAAGACTATAAATGATGAAAACGTTAAATTTTATTTAGCTTTTAGTGATAGCGATGAGTTTATAGGTCAAGTAAGGTTTGCAAAGCAAGAAAATTTTTTTTGGGAGGTAAGTATGAGTATAGTAGCTAAATATAGAGGGGGGGGTATTCTTTAGATATACTATATAGTGCGATAGATTTATCGGGGTTGGAAAATTTTTTAGCGTATATTTTCAGTGATAATATAGCTTCTTTAAAGATTTTTCAAAAAGCCGGTTTTTATTTTAGTAAAGAAAATAAAATTAATCAACGCACCATTGTGGTATATCACAAGAAAAAATGCAAAAATGGAAACATTGAAAATATCGATAATAACGGACAAAAGCAGTTGGATGGTGCCTTATAGTGAGATGTTAATTGATAGATTGAAAAATTACGGACAAAATCCAGTGTTACTTTATGATACAAAGGAGCTGGTTTCTGTTGATATATTGTTTATTTTGAGTTATTCAAGGATTATTAGTCAAGAAATTTTAAACTTAAATACACACAATATAGTGGTTCATGCTAGTGATTTACCAAAGGGTAAAGGTTGGTCTCCATCCACTTATTCGATTTTAAATGGTGATAATTTTTTAACTCTTAGTATGTTTGAAGCTACTAAAGAAGTTGATGCTGGTGATATTTACTTAAAACAAATCGTAAGCCTAAACGGCTATGAGCTTATAGATGAGTGGAGAGAAAAATTAGCATTATCAATAGTTGATATGTGTGAGTATTTTGTTTTAAATCATAAAACAATAAAACCTAAAAAACAAATCGGAAATTCTAGTTTTTACCTAAAAAGAACAAAAGAAGATAGTAAGCTAGATATCAATAAAAGCATAAAAGAACAGTTTAATTTGCTTAGGGTTGTTGATAATGAAAACTATCCAGCGTTTTTTGAAATAGATGGAAATAGATATAAAATAAAAATTTATAAGGATAAAAGATGAAAAATGATGTTTATATAATAGCTGAAATGTCAGCAAATCACTGCGGAGATATAAATTTAGCTAAAAAAATAATCAAAACCGCAAAAGATATAGGAGCAGATGCTGTAAAGATACAAACATACACAGCAGATACCATTACGATAGATGCTAAAAACGAGCATTTTAAGATAAATGGTGGGCTTTGGGATGGATACTATCTGTATGATTTATATAAAGAAGCTTACACTCCATGGGAATGGCAAAAAGAGCTAAAAGAGTATGCTGATGAAGTGGGGATTGACTTTTTTTCTAGTCCTTTTGATAAAAGTGCGATTGATTTTTTGGAAAGCATTGGGGTGTGTGCGTATAAAATAGCTAGTTTTGAGGCAAATGATTTAGAGCTTGTAAAGTATGCTGCAAGGCTAAAAAAACCTATGATTATCTCAACAGGTGTTATAAGTTATGATGAGATTTTAGCTGTGATAAATGCGTGTAAAAGTGTGGGAAATGATGATATCACGCTACTTAAATGCACGTCAGAATA
>CAZYDK010000111.1:0-4719 GCA_964646025.1 uncultured Campylobacteraceae bacterium
AAAGTTGAAAAAAGTCTAACTAATGCTTGTATGGTAATTTTCTTTTAAATGTAAAGTATTTGTAAATTTCGTATGTTTAGGTGGTTATAAAACTATTATTACTTTAAAGCTTATTAATGCTAACCAAACATACGAAATTTATAAAGCTTTACAAATTTCGCATGTTTAGCCAACAAATGAAGTTTTATTTTGTATCTTTATGTGTGCTAGCATAAGCTTGTAAGGTTTTTAACTTTTCTTTATTTTCTTTACTGATTCTTAAGCTATCTCTACATTTTTGTAAAGTCATTTTAAGCGTTATATCATCGAGTTTGTTTTTGCTTAAAAAATCATAAGTAAGGTTAAAATCCTTAACAAACATTGTTTGAAAATACCATGCTCTAGCCATATTTATATAATACTCATCACTTTTTATGTCAAACACAACACCCAAGCCATCTTTTGGACATATAAATTTCATAAAGCAAATTATTCCAAAACGAATTTTATAAACATGCTTTTGATTAATTAATTCTTTTGAAAAACCTACGATATCTTTATTTTTAAAGCTTTTTGGAATTAACGTATCACAATTTGCCCAATTATCCACAAAATCAAGATATTTTTTAGTGTACTCTAAAGCCTTGTTAAAATTTTTTTCATAGTTTATCCCATAAGCTACAATTTGCAAATATTCATAAAATTTCTCATCCTTTAAAAAATTATCAAAAAACTCATCAAATTTTTTATCCTTTTGGAGTTTTTTTGCATAATCTTTTAAAAATTGTGACCTAACACCCAAAATTTCATATTTTGTAAAAACCAATTTTTGGTGAAATTCTTTATACTTACTATCAACCAAACTTACTAATTCTTTTTTCATATAAAAACCTATTTTATAAAATCAACTCAAAATTATCCCTCATTATATAGCAAAAAACTACAATCAAACAATAATTTTATAAAACACATTTAAAAAATTATAAATTACCCTCTAAAATTATCAAAAAATACAACAAAAAGTAACATATTTGATAATTTTTTCATATTTTTTCTCTTTTTTACAAAAAAATTATTATTTTTAATAAAATTTTATAAAAAAATAATATTATATTTAAAGCTATATACTTCATTTTATTATAAGGAGGTTTTATGAGCGAAAGTGTTATTTGGTTTGCCTTTGTGTGCCTTGCTATGTATATTGGAGATGTGATTTCCAATAAAACAGCCGGCAAAGTTCCACAAATGCTTATAGTTGCAATCATCTTTTTAATTGGATACTGGACTTTTGTTCCTAAAAATGTCCTTGTTATTAGCAATGTTCAAGCTATAGCAAACGTGATGATTTCCATGATACTTATTCATGTTGGAACAATGTTTAGTGTAAAATCAATTAAAAGCGAGTATAAAGTTGCTATCATAACTCTAGCTTGTGTCGCTGGAATATGCATATCCATGATGAGCATAGGAACTTTAATTTTTGGAAAGATAGTTGGATTTAGTGCTGCTGCACCAATGACTGGTGGAGGAATGGCTGCTATGATAGTTGACCAAGCTGCTACAAAAGCCAACTTGCCTGAAATTGGTATGTTTGCTATGATGATTTTCATCTTACATGGTTTTTATGGCTTTCCACTTACCGCTTGGGTTTTAAACAAAGAATGCAATAGACTTTTAGCTGATTATAGAAATGGAATCATTAGCCCATTATCAACCAAAAAAGAAGAAGATGGCGAAGCTAAACCTGCAATTATAGATAAAATACCTGCAAAATATAAAACACCTACATATTATCTTACAACTCTTGCTGTTTGGGCTGTTGTATGTAATATAATTTTTGCATATACAGGTATAAATGCCGCTATAGTTCAAGTTGTTGTTGGTATCATCTTAGGGCATTTTGGTCTAATAGACAAAGCACCTATGAACAAAGCTGATTCAGCAAATATTTTAACACTTGCACTTTTTGCATCGTTTATGAACTCATTCCAGTTTGCAACTCCTGCTATACTTGGAAAGTTAGCTATACAAATATTTACATTAATGACGATAGCTACAATTGTTATAGCTGCTTGCTCTATACCACTTGGAAGGCTATTTGGGTATTCTAAATGGCTATCTATGGCTGTTGGCTTAAACTGCTTTTTAGGATTTCCTTTTAACTATGCTTTAACAAACGAAGCCGTTAATGGAAGTGCAAAAAATGATGATGAGAAAAACTATCTATTAGAAATTATTATGCCAAAAATGATTATAGCTGGTATCATAGCCGTATCTATAGTATCAGCTGTTGTTGCAGGTATAATAGTAGGAATAATTTTTTAATAAGGAGATATTATGAATGACTTTAAAACTGCCGTAAACAGAAGTAAGCAAGGTTCAGCTAAATGGAACTTAATGCTTGAAGAAGGTAAAGATTTAGGTGCTGACATATATCCATTTTCAGTAGCTGATAATGATTTTAAACACCCACAAAAATTAGTTGATGGGTTAAAAAAACACTTAGACGAAATGGTTTTAGGATATACGGTTGGTACTGAAGAGTATTATAAAAGTGTTATATCATGGCTTGAGCGTAGGCATGGCTGCAAAGTAACAAAAGAACAATTAGCCGTAAGCGCTGGTGTTGTGAGTGCTTTGTATAACCTTATATATTCTTATACAAAAGAAGGTGATGGCATTGTGATTATGCCACCTGTATACTATCCATTTAAAGCAAGCATAGAAAACACCAAAAGAAAAGTAATCGAAAATCCACTTGTAATCAAAAATGGAAGATATGAAATCGACTTTGAAGATTTAAAACAAAAAGTCAAAAATGCAAAAATGATTATCTTTTGCTCACCACATAATCCGGTTGGAAGAGTATGGGAGAAAAATGAGCTTGAACAACTTGCTAAGATAGTAAAAGATAATGATGTGATTTTAGTATCTGATGAAATACATTTTGATTTAATAATGCCAAACCACAAACACACAATAATGTGCGAGTTAGATACAAATATAGATGATAAGTTAGTAGTTTGTACAGCACCATCAAAAAGCTTTAACCTAGCAGGTCTTCAAACATCAAATCTTATTTTTAAGTGTGAAAAGCTAAAAAAAAGATATGAAGAGCACATGAGTACGACAGGATTTTTTACACTAAATGCATTAGGATTTAAGGCATGCGAGATAGCATACAACGAGTGTGAAGACTGGCTAAATGAGTTAAATGCTCTAATATATCACAACCATTTAGAGCTAAAAAAATTCTTTAATGAGTTTATGCCTGAAGTTAAAGTGTTTGAGCTTGAAGGAACTTATTTGCAGTGGCTTGATTTTAGATTCTTAGGATTGAGCAATGAAGAGCTTGAAAAATTCATGAAAGAAAAAGCTAAATTATTCTTAGATGAAGGTTATATCTTTGGTACTGGCGGTGATGGGTATGAGCGTATCAACATAGCTTGTCCTACAAGCATTTTAATGCAAGGTTTAGAAAGATTATTAAAAGCATATAAGGAGATAAAAAAATGAAATTTTTAGAATTAGTTCAGCAGCAAAAAGAATACATAGTAAACACTAGAAGATATTTACATGAAAACCCTGAGTTATCAGCGCAAGAATTTAAAACAGCTGAGTTTTTAAAAAGCGAAGTTGCAAAACTAGGTCTTGAAATAAAACAAGCTAGCACAACTGGTTTTATAGCGATTTTAGATACAAAAAAACCTGGTAAAAATGTAGGGCTTAGAGCTGACATAGACGCTTTGCCAGTACAAGAAAGTCAAGTAAATTTAAAGCAAAACAAAGTTAGTTGTTCTAAAAATGATGGTGTATCTCATGTATGCGGTCATGATGGTCACATGGCGATTTTACTTGGTGCTATGAAAGTGCTTTGCTCTATCAAAGATGAGTTGTGCGGTAAAATTGTTTTTATATTTGAAGAAGGTGAAGAAATAGGCACTGGTATTGATAGTACGATAGAACTTTTAAAAGGCGAAAAACTAGATGCTATCTATGGAACCCACCTAACATCATTTATGCCTGTTGGTAAGATATGTGTTGATGGCGGACCTAGAATGGCTGGTGCGGTAGCAGTGGAAATGGATATCTTTGGTAAAGCAGGACATGGTTCAAGACCTGACCTATCAATAAACCCTGTTTTTGCTGGAGCAAATATCTTAATGGCTATATCAAGCGCATGGAACAACCAACTAGATGTTACAAAAACGGTTACATTAGGACTTACACAATTTTACGCAGGAACAGCAAACAACGTAATACCTGAAAAAGCATACATAGGCGGGAGTTTAAGGTACTTTGATGAAGAAGAAGGCAAGAAAGCAATGGAGCTTATAAAAGATATAGCTACATTAACAGCAAAAGCACATAAATGTAGTGTTGATTTTCTAAATACTAGAATATCAACAATCCCTATCATCAACGATGAAAATCTATCAAATATAGCCAAAGAAGGACTTAAAAAATACTGCGATAAAATCTTGGTAAATGATGTTAAATGGTTTGCTAGCGAATCATTTGCAAAATACAGAAGCTTATGTCCTATACTTTTTGCTTTTGTTGGAGTTCAAAATGATGAGCTAGGAAGTGGCGCTGAACACCATAACGAAAAATTTGACATTGATGAAAATGCACTAGAGTACGCTTGCATAAGCACATGTGAGTTTGCTTATAACTTTTTAACAAAGGAGACCAAATGAAGTACCCAAAAGCTTTAGGACCATATAGTGTATGTAGATG
>CAZYDK010000112.1:0-4624 GCA_964646025.1 uncultured Campylobacteraceae bacterium
GGGGTTGGAGCTTATGGAAGTGTTGGACTTCTTGCAAGTGCATCAACTGGTACAGCGATAGCTAGCCTTAGTGGTGCAGCAGCAACTAATGCAACTCTAGCTTGGCTTGGTGGTGGAAGTTTAGCTGCAGGTGGATTTGGTATGGCAGGTGGAATGGCAGTGCTTGGCGGTATTGTAGCAGGTCCAGTTTTAGCTTTAGGCGGGTTTATGTATGCTAAAAAAGGAGAAGAAGCATTAAATAATGCTTATAGCAACCGATACGAGGCAAGAGCAAAAGCAGAAGAGCTAGATACTGCGGGTGTAGGCATAAAAGGCATCACAAGGATAATAAATCAAGCTATTAAAGAGATAAATAGATTAAATAATTTGTTTATCCCTGTTATAGATGAACTTGAAGAATTAGTAAAAACAAAAACTGATTACAAAAAATTTAGCAAAGAGCAAATAGAGCTTTATCGTTTGAATGGTAATTTTGCTAAAAGTATTTATGAGATTTGCAAAGTAAATGTTTTAGGTGCTGATGGAGCTGTAACAAAAGAGATAAAACAAGCTATAAAAACAGCTAAAAGCTTTAGAGAAAACATAGTAGATGTAAAAGGAGAGTGATATGAGTAAGATTTTTCATACTAAATTTTTTGATGATGCTAGTTTTTGTGCTTTTATTAACATTGTTATGTATCTTCAAGCTAATGGTGTGAAGTTTGAGCACTCTAACCAAGAAATAATAGCTGAATATTTTGATTTTTTTGGTATTTGCACCGATGAGAGTTTAGAAGAGGTAATTGAACATTACCTTAAACCAGAAGGTAATGGCTCACAGATATCAGAGTGTTTTGATGGTGGTTTTAATGAGGATGAATATTCTTTAGAAGAAGATTTATCTGAGAATGTCGGTTATACTCTTACATTTTTTTATGAGGTTTTAAGACTTGTAAAAAAATCTAGCATGGATGAAAGCGATGCAGATAAGCTACTAGATAGAGTTATGTACGCATTAGACCTTGATGATGAAGATGTCGAAGAGTATTATGAGATGGTAGATGATGAGATAGCCATGCTCAAACAGATTGACAAACTCACAAAAGCACATCAAAAAAAAGTTAAGCATATGTTTGATTTTGATGATGATACTGCGGAAAAAAGATTGAAATTTTGATTGAAATTACTAACAAAGCCCCTTTATGGGGTTTATAAGGAGATAAAATGCCGTTACCGTTTTTATTTACAGCAATTGGTGCATATGGAGCTAAAAAAGCTTATGATGGTTATGTAAACAAAAAAGAAGCAAAGTATATAAATGAACAAGCACAAGATTTATATGATAATGCATATGAACGATATGAAAAAGTAAAGGTTAAATACGACAAAGCATTAAAAGATATAAGTAAAAAAAGAGTTCATATAAGTAGTGTAACACTACATGAAGTTTTAAGGGTCTTAAAACAAATCAAATCAAACAAAGACGCAAAAACAATCATAAAAGAAATAGAAGCTTTTAATTTAGATTTGCAAGATTCGTTTGAGCTGATAAAAAACGAAATCAAACATTCTGACGTGTTAGTAAATAGCATTGGTTTGATTTTTATGGGTTTGCCTATGCTTACTACGGCTGGATTTTTGTATGCTAAAAAAGGACAAGAAGCTTTAGATAACGCTAAAAGCAATCTATCAAATTCAAAAATACTAGCAGAAGAGCTTGATACTCATGCAGTAGCTGCTAAAGGGTGTATAAGGATAATAAACAATATAGTTAAGCTAGTAAATGAGCTAGAAGAGCTGCTACTAGAAATGACTAAAAAACTTGAAAATCAAATAAAGGCTAAAAACATTGAAAAAGAGTTTTTAGGATGTGTGGTGCAACTAGCAAGGCTTATTAAAGGTTTGTTTGAATGTAGCATTTTTGATGAAAATAATGAAGCTACAAAAGAGATAAAAAACACCCTTAAAGACACAAAAACAAAGATAGAAGAACTAAAACTAATAAAGGAAAAATATGAGTATGACAAAAAACCAAAAGGTTTTGGACATATTTATGAAAATTAACAAATTGGAAAGCTAAACGCAGAATTTGCATAAAGACAATCAAAACGATGTGATTTTTTTAAAGAATAATTTATAGGTGGCTTTTGCCACCTTTTAAGGAGCAAAGATGACGCAAAATTTATTTTTTGATGAACTTATGGATGAGTTAGGAACACAAGCATCAGCTAAGTTGGGGCATAATATTTTTAAAGGCGACTCTTATGCCGCAGTTATAGCAAGAGCAATGGCAACAAGTGCTATGCAAGAAGGAGTAAAATCGTATGGGAAAAATCCTAAAGGTTTTGGACATAATTATGAAAATCAACAAGTAGGAGAACTAAATGCAGAATTTGCATACCAAAATAACCAAAACCATGCAATGACAACAGATACTATCTCAGAAATTATTCAAGGTGTTTGTGCAAGTGAAGTTATAAATACTTTAGGTAAAAATGCAAGTGTTGATGAAATAAGAAACCATTTAAACCAAAAAGGCTTAAATGGAGATGCTTTCGTTAAAAATTATCTTAATTCAGAACAAAAAACAGGAGACAGGGCAAATAAACTAGAAAAACTTTCACATAAGCATGAAAATCATTATACAAACTACACGCAAGAAGTGATGATAAAAATAGCTCAAAATAAAGAATTAGTTAATTATAAATTTAATGATACTCAAAATGATATTATAGTTTTAGATAAAAATGGTAAGGTCATTGAAGGCTATCAGCTAAAAGCTACAACTGCAAAAGTATATGATGAGCAATTTGATAAATATGAAAAATTAATGGTAGATAAATCAACCTATGAAAGATGGGTAAGTGAAAAAAATGCTTTAAAGGAACAAATAAACTCGGATGATTTTCATAAAAAACCAAAAGAGGTTCAAGAAAAACTACTAAAGCAATTTAAAGCAGCTGTATCAATGGTAGGAGATGATGGTGTAGAAGGTAGAGTTGTTTGTGCAGGGCATAAAGTAGATGCTGGATATACTAGTTTGAGTGCTACTAGGCTTGATGAGATTAAAGTTAATGAAGAAAATTTAAAAACATTAAAAAAGGCTAATTCTGTAAAATTAACCAAAAGCGAATTTAAGAAATTAAATAATGAATGTGATTACATAATTAAAAATTCAAAAAATGAAAATGAAATTAAAGTAGCAAAAGAAACTAAACAAATCTTAAAAAACAAGACCAAAACAACAGTGCTAGTGGTAGATAAAATCGTAGATATAGAAAAAAGACCATTAAATGAAGATACTTTAGAATATTTAAAAGATAATATAAAAGAAGGAATTATAAGCAACAATAATAAAAAAGCATATATAAAAGAGTGTGATAGCGAAATAGCTCGATTGAAAGAAAAGTTAAAAGCATGTGATGAAAAAGATAAAGCTAGTATAGAAAAAGAAATTCAATTATATAAAGATATTAAAAATGCAGTTACAAGCAATACTGATAGTAGCACAGCTATACAAACTACAATTAAAACTCAAATAAAAGAAAGTGGGCTGCATATAGCTAAAACAACACTTAGTGATGTAGCAATAGTAGCCTTAAGTACATTAAGCTCTGAAATAGTAAAAGAATGTAAAGATGAGTTTTATTACAACAATCATGAAGATTTTACTAAAAGAATAGAGCGTATAATTAGCAATGTCATAAATGCCGCTAAAGGGGCTTTTGCTAGGGGTGCTGGATTTGGTGCGCTTGATGCTTTAATAACTATCGCTTCTCAGATATTTAAGCAAATCGGTGGAAAGATTAAAGAGATTTGGAGCAATCTAAGAAATGCCGCTAAATCAATCTGGAATGCTTTATGGGATTATATAAGTGGTAAGATTAAGACATTTAAAGATTTTATAAAAGTGGCTCTTAAAGCTATATTTTCTATGGTTGTAGCTTTGTATGCGATGAGCCTAGAAAGTCAAATAACAGCATATTTAAGCCCTATTTTAAGCCCTTTGGTAGCTAGTGTTATAAGCACTGCTTTAACTATTTTTATATGTGCTTTTGCGGTGGTTGTTTTCTCAAGAACGCTTGAAATATCTATAAATGGCTTTTTTGCTATCTGTGCAAAGGCTGAAATGGCTAAAAAAAGAAGAGAAGAAATAGAAGCTTTATACGATAAAATAATGCCACAAATGATAGAAAATAAAGAAAATTTGGAAAAATATCTAAATGACTACATAAGCGATTTAGAACAAAGAAGCGAATTAAGCTTTAATGACTTACAACTTGCACTAGCTAGTGATAATTACTCAAAAGCAAATGATAGCATTTGTAAACTTGCTGAACTTTACGGGGTCAAAGGTTTATTTAAAAGCAACGAAGAGTTTGTTGAGTTTTTAGAAAATGATGAACCTTGGTTTTAGTGTTTGGTGGTATGCTATTGCTTAAAATTGAGCATTTTTGTTTGTTTTAGGTGTCAGATATTGTGTTATATAGCACCACCTAAACAAACGAAATTTACTCCCAATAAATAAAGTACTCTAGCTTTAAGCTACCCAAATTTCGTTTGTTTTCTAAATATCATATTGGCAAAAAGCTAAGCTATAAAAGAACAAGACAAAATCTCCAAACAAACGAAATTTGCCCCCCCC
>CAZYDK010000113.1:0-4591 GCA_964646025.1 uncultured Campylobacteraceae bacterium
AGAAATAAAGTTGTTTTTAGTGATGAATAATATAAATTATCTTTAAATTTCGTTTGTTTGTGAAAATGCTATATCGTAAAGTTAAAAATATCCAAACAAACGAAATTTAGCCATTTTACACTAAGCAAAAATCCATTTTAATTAAATCCACAATCTTAAAACAACACAAGAGTATATGATTTGGCATTAAAATATTTGCCAAACAAACGAAATTTAGCAAAATAACTTTGGTTGTATTAAGCCATAAAGCTATCTTTTAAAATCAACCAAAGCCTTGGATTTGCTTACTTAGGTTAGTTGTCTAAAATTTCACTACCTTAGCTCCAAAACCACCTTGTTTTATAGGAGCGTCAGCAAAACTTTTCACGCTTTTATGCTCTTTTAAAAACTCTTTTACCACAAAAGCAAGTCTTCCTGTGCCTATGCCGTGATAAATTATCACTTCATCAAGTCCAGCCATAAGTGCATCTGAGATAAATTTATCAAGCTTAATTAGTGCTTCTTCAGCCCTTAATCCATGCAAATCAATACTGCTTAAAACATTTGCTCTTTTATACTCAATCCTAACTTCTGATTTGTTTTGTTTTTTGCCACTATCGCCTACACGCTTAAGCATAGATACATTTACGCTCATTTTTCCAAAATCACTTTCTATGTATGCTATATCTTTATTTATAGATATGATTTTGCCTTTTGTGTTGCCATATTTTACTTCATCTCCAACGAAAAACTTTTCATTTGCTACTTCTTCTATGGTTTTTATTTTTTTAACTAGCTCCCACGCTTTATTTACTTGGCGTTGTTTTTGTTTTGTATCTTTTAAATTTATTGTTTTTTTGGCTTCACTAATAGCATTTAGATACTCTTTTTCAAGGCTTGTTTTTTGTTCTTTGTATGTTTTTGCATTTGATGACTTTTGTTCTTTCATATCGCTTACAAGGTCGCTTATGCGGGTTTTTTGTGCTTGTATGAGCTTTAATTCTTTTTTGAGTTTTAAATCAAGCTCTATACTTTTGTTTATCATAGCTTCTAAGTTTTGTTTTTCTTCGCCGTGAGTTTGTATGGCAAGATTTACAAGGTTAGTGGGTATGCCGTATCTAATAGCTGTTTCAAAAGCATAGCTTTTTCCTATACTATCTTCCAAAAACTCATATTTTGGCATAGAATTTTTTTCATCATAAAGTGCTGCAAGCAATTCTATGTTTTCATCTTTGCTAAGCATTAAAGCAAGGCGTTTGTGGTGAGTTGTGATGATTAATTTGGCGTTGTTTTTAAGCATTGTATTTATAAGTACATAAAAAAGGCTAGACGCCTCTTCAAAATCAGTTCCAAGCTCTATTTCATCAATCCCTACGATATAGTCTTTTTCATTTATCAAAGAAGCAAAGCTTTTCATTCTACCCGCAAAAGTAGAAATGTCGTTTTTGCTATCTTGTGGGTCTTGCATTATGCAGTGGTATTTTTTAAAGATACTAACGCTTGATTTTTCTTTATTTACTCTCATTGGGATTAGGTGTTTGCATAAAAAACTAGCACAAAGCATTGATTTAAGAAGCATTGATTTTCCACCAGCATTGACCCCTGTAACAAGTAGTGCGGATTTGTTAAAATCAACATTGATTAGTTTTGGGTTTTTTAAATTTGGGTGAGCAAAGCCACTTAGCTTTACCTTGCCATCGTTTTTTGGCTCTAAAAACTCATAATCATACGCTTTAGCAAAAGCTGCTCTTGCTTGATATGAGTCTAAAAGATTGTATGTTTTTTCTAAAAATTTTAAAAATATTAGATTTTTTGAAAGAATGGATGAGTATTTTTTAGCGTATTCTAGTTTGATATTTTCTATATTTGTGTTTATATTTTTAAGACCTTCTTTTATGTTTGATACGCTTTTTGGCTCTATGTAAAAACCACCGCTAGAACTTCTTGCTATGATGTTTGCATCTACTGCCGCACTATATCCACTACGCACAAGCAAACACTCACAATCTTTTTGTAAGTGTAAAGAATTATCCATAAGATAAGGCGATAAGGCTTTGTTTGAAAGATACGACCTAAGTGAGCCTAAAAGCTCTTGTTTTTTAATGCTTAGTGAGTGGTAAAGACTAGCAAGTCTTTCATCAACGCTAGGTTTAAGCTCTCCGTTTTCATCAAAAATACCCACAAACTCATAAACCCAATCCAAAAACTCAATCTTAGCCAAAAACTCGCTCATGCTTTTGTCGTGATTTTGTTTTTTAAGATAGTTTATATACTCTATCATTTTTGCAAAATCATACAATTCATCAAGATGACAAATCCCCATTTTACTAAGCTTTGTGATGTTGTGGTTGGTTTGGTTTAGTGCTTTTGGTGGGTTTAGATTTAGTTTTGTAAGCTCTTCTATCCTTTTTAAATGTAAAGATAAATCTCCATCTAAAAACAAATCGTTCTCTCTTGAAAAAAAGCTTTTAAAGTTTTGTATAAAATCTTCTAAATCTAATTTTTTAATAAGTTCTTGTATATGTGGTGTCAATTTTATGCCTTTTGTTTTTGTTAATTTTGATGTATTTAGGCTAAACTTAAACTTAAAATGAAAATTAAGCTCAAAAGTGATAGGATTTTAAGGATTAAGGGAGCTAAAATGTTTAAAGTAAAAAGATTTATAAGACGACATCTTGATATTTATTTTATGCTTGTTGGTAGTTTTATGTTTGCTAGTATGGGGTTTTTTGCAAGACTTATATCAGACGAGCTTTCTAGTATAGAAATTATGTTTTTTAGAAATTTTATAGGTGTGGTTTTTATAATTTATCAAATCTCTAAAATCAAACATAAAAAAGTAGGCGGACATTTTTGGCTACTACTTTTTAGGGGTTTTGTAGGGACTATATCGCTTTATGCATTTTTTTACAATATCTCAAATATAAGTTTAAACGGAGCATTTGCTTTTCAAAAAACAAATCCTATTTTTGTGGCACTTATTGCTATGATTTTTCTTAAAGAAAAGCTTAGTTTTTTTGCTGTTTGTGGGATACTTTTAAGCTTTGTTGGTGTGCTTTTTATAATTGACCCATTTAGTTTTAGTGGGTTTGACCTAAAAAATAGCTTTTTGGGGATTATGAGTGGGCTTTGTGCGGCTATAGCTTTAACTAGCGTTAGACAGCTTGGGCATTATTATAATACCGAATATATCGTGTTAAGCTTTTTTGCTCTTGGGGCTTTGTTGCCTGTTATTTCTATGGTTTGTGGGGAATTTTTAGATGATGAGATGATTAAAAGTTTTGATTTTGCGGTAAGTAAATTTGTTATGCCTAGCGGTATAACTTGGCTTTGGATAATACTTATGAGTTATCTTTCTATACTTTATCAAATCTATGTTACAAGGGCTTACCGTGCGACTAAAAAAGCAGGAATTGTAGCTGGAGTTAGCTATATGGATGTGCCTTTTACTTTGTTTTTAGGCTTGTTGCTTGGAGATGGTTTTCCAAGTTTTATTGTTTTTTGTGGTATCGCCATGGTTGTTTGTGGCGGACTTATAGTTAGTATGATGAAAAAATGAAACTCCCACCAAGACTTCTTAGACCATATCTTGATATATACTTTATGGTTTTTGCAAGTTTGATGTTTGCTCTTAGTGGAGTTTTTGCAAAACTTTTAGCAAATGAGCTTTCTAGTATAGAAATTATGTTTTTTAGAAACATCGTAGGAACAGCTTTTATACTTTATCAAATAACTAAAATTAAACACAAAAAAGTAGGCGGACATTTTTGGTTTTTGCTTATTAGAAGTGTGGCGGCGGTTATAAGTCTTTATTTGTTTTTTTATAATGTAAGCTCTATAAGTCTTGGTGGGGCTTATGCGTTTTTGAAAACAAATGCGATTTTTATCATTGTTATAGCTTTGATTTTTTTGCATGAAAAACTTAGTTTTTTTGCGATTTGTGGGATACTTATAAGCTTTGTTGGCGTGCTTTTTATAGTTGACCCATTTAGCTTTAGTGGATTTAGTTTGCAAAATAGTTTTTTTGGGATTTTAAGTGGACTTTTTTCGGCTATATCGCTTACTAGTATGAGACAGCTTGGGCATTATTATAATACCGAGTATATCGTGCTTGGGCTTTTTGGGGTTGGGGTGATTGCTCCTGTGATTTCTATGGTTGTTGGTGAGCTTTTTCCTAGCTTAAATAAATTTGATTTTGCGGTAAGTAGATTTGCCCCTCCTAGTGGTATAGCTTTTCTTTGGATAGTTCTTATGGGGTGGTTTTCTTTGCTTTATCAAGTGTATTATACAAAGGCTTATCGCATTACCAAAAAAGCAGGGATTGTAGCTGGAGTTAGCTACATAGATATACCTTTTACGCTTTTGTTTGGGCTTATGCTTGGGGATAGTTTTCCTAGTTTTATCGTTTTTTGTGGTATTGTTATGGTTGTTTGTGGCGGAGTGATAGTAAGCACAACCAAAAACAGATAAACAAACGAAATTTAGCTATAAAGTTAAAGATTAAGCCATAAAGCCAAATTTATAAAAGCTTTAAATTTCGTTTGTTTGGATAAATGTTCCACGAGAAACCAATGAGTGGTTTATTTGCTACGAGCAAAGCGAGTAAGCAAAT
>CAZYDK010000114.1:0-4585 GCA_964646025.1 uncultured Campylobacteraceae bacterium
TTTTAGAGCAAAAACTAAGTGAGCTAAATACTGCTAAAGCAGAATTAGAGCAAAGCAAAATACAGCTTGAAGACGCAAAAAATGCACTTGATGAAGCTATTCTTGCTATAAGCGATGTAGCAGATAAGAAAAATCAGATAGAAAAATCAATGGGCGAGCTTGCAAGCAGTGCTAAAGATGAGGTAAAGGATTTGGTTTTATTTATGGCAACCAATCCAGACTTATCAAATCCAAGTGATAAAGCAAAAGTTCAAGCCGCAGCAGATAGGGTGGCAGACGCAGTATTAGAAAAAGAAAAATCAAATGCAACCATAAGTTCAAGCGGTGCTACATTAGTGCAATTAAATAATATGACCAAGCGTCTTGGAGAGGTAAGGGGATTTGATGCAAAAGTAGGGGCGTGGGTGCGTGGATATGGTGGAAAATACAGTAGTGATGATAGCCATTTTTACTATTATTCAACGCAAATTGGTGCTGATAATATGCTTGAAGCAGGGTATAATGCAAGGGTTTTAGTTGGTGGCTTGATAGGGTTTGATAAAATCAATGCAAACACAAAAACAAAAAGCTATAGTGTTGGCGGATATGCAAGTTATTTACATGATAATGGTTCTTTTTTAGATGTTGTTTTAAAGTATGTAAATACTTCTCATGAAAAATTAAATCATAGCCTAAAAGACCAAAATTCTGTTTTATTAAGCGTTGAAGCGGGTCATAGATTTGGAGTTTATGATTTTTATGTAGAGCCAAGCGTAGAGTTAATTAGTGGATATGTAAGCAAATATGAAGATAAAATTGGCAAAAAGACTGAGCTTTCTATAAATAGTTATTCTCCACTTTTACTTAAACCACAAGTTTTTGTAGGTGGTATTAGTGATAGTTTTGTTTATAGAGTTGGTGTTGGTGCAGTTTTAGATACTCAAAATCAAAAAGCAAATGTTAGCATAGATGATATAGTAAGCGGGATAAATGCTAGTAGTAGCACAAAGCTAGATAAAAATAGCTATGGTTTTGCAAGTGTTGGTGGTAGTTATAAAATAAATGATAAATTTATTGTAAACTTAGGGCTTGAAAGAAGTTTTGGCGGTAAGCTAACTAATGATTATGAGATAAATACCACGATTAGATACGGATTTTAAGTGAAAAAAACTTTAAAGTTTAGCCTTGTTTTATGTCTTTATAGCAGTGCTTTTGCTGGTGTTGTAAATCCTAATTTTGCTTATCAAGATTATCTTGATTTTGGAGCAAATAAAGGTAAATTTGGGGTGGGGCAAAATATGTCTGTGGTTAGAAAAGATGGAAAGGTTATAGACTTTAAAGTTCCTATGCCTGATTTTTCTGCGGCAAATCAAAGTGGGGCTTTAATGAGTGAGCTTACAAATATAGGTGGTTCTTACGCTATAACAGCGGCTCATATGATAAGCCCAAGCAATAAATCCTATTTGATAAAAAAAGATAAAACCTTAGAATTTGGAAATGTCAAATCAAAAGTTATTGCAAGTGATACAAATTTTAAAGAATATTCACCTTCTACTATAAAAGATTTTGCAGTTGTTAAAATGAGTAAATTAAATATAAACAAAAGTGCAAAATTAATTTCTCAAAATTTTTATTTTAAAAATCCAAATTTAGCAAATGATAAGTTGGAAGACCAACAAGAATTGTATTTAGATAAGTATTTTTTATACAAGCATCAGTGTGTGAATTATCCGTATTTTCCAGAATGTACAAGCTATAAAGATGCCTTGAGATTATCTGGTGAAACAGAAAATGAAAATATAGGAAAAGGATTTGTATTAAATAATCCGCAAAGATTTAGTGTATATGCAAGAAGTGGCAGTGGAACACAGAAGATAGGTTATGATAGCTCCAATCCTACTGATATAGCACCAAATGATGAGTATATAACTGGTGGGCTTTTATATGTAGATAGATATACAAGTAAAGAAGCTAGCGGAATTTTAAATTTTAATAGCGTAACAAATGATAAAAGGCTTGATTTTTCCAACAATTCTGCACCTGGAGATAGTGGAAGTGTTATTTATGTTTATGATGAGTTGCTTAAAGATTGGTTTGCTATAGGAGTTATAAGCTATAGTGATTGCGATGGTGCTGGGATTAATGGTTTTGTATGTTCATACACTTCATACGCTCTTATAAATCACCATATAATTAATGATTTTAAAAATGATTTTACAACTACTTTAAGTGGTGGAACTTATAATTCTAGTGCTATAAATACCGCAGTGCAAGATAAACACGGCGAAAAAAATAAAGATATAGTTTTTAATGGTGCTACTTCTATAAATTTAGCTCAAACAAACGAAATTTTAGGCTCAAGTGTGTTTTATTTTAACGATAATTCTAGTGTAAATGGTGGGGAGGTTTTGTTTGGCGGGGTTGTGATTGATGAAAATAAAACACTTGATTTTAATGCCAAAATAGGAGCTAATGATAATTTACACAAAATGGGAAAAGGTATTTTAAATGTAAATAAAGAAAGCCTTGGGGGTCTTAGAACTGGAGAAGGTGAAACCTTGTTAAATACAAATGGCAAGGCTTTTAGCTCGGTGTATTTGCTAAATGATGCCGTGCTAAAAATCAAAAATGCAAATCAAATTGATTTAAACGCAACCATTTTTAATGGTGGAACGCTTGATTTAAATGGAGTTAGTCTTAATGCTAACACTATAAAAGCAAATGATATAAGAACCAAAATCATTAACTCAAGTAATGCTTTATCTAGCATAAGCCTAAATCAAAATGCTATTTATCACGGGCAAATAGGTAAAAACATAGATGTAAAAATAGGTGCAAATGATGTTGTATTTGACGGAGCTTTGGATATAAATACTCTTAGCTTGTCAAGTGGTAAGGCGATTTTACAAGGTCATCCGCTAACTCATTCTAAAGTTATTTATCTAGACGGAAATCCTTTGGTAGGCGATGTTTATGCTACTACTAGCGTAAAATTAGAGCAAGATGATTGGGAGCAAAGAGAGTTTAACATAAATGATATTAGTGTTAAAAACTCAAGTCTTGATGTGTTAAAACACGCAACGCTAAATGCAAATAAAATCACATTAGAAAACTCAAGCCTAAACATAGGAGAAAACACCGCTTATATAGATGGTTATGATGGACACAATATAGTTAGTGATACTTTTTATCAAAGCACTTTTACTAGTGGTAGTAGCACGGCAAAAGATATTTTTGTAAACGCAAATGTGTTTTTAAATGCAAACTCAAGTCTAAATATAAAAAATGGTACGGTTTTTAAAGGCAGTATAAACGGAGATATAAACGGAACCTTAAATAGTGCTAACGCTAATATCTACGCAAACATAAATGTAGCAAATCTAAATGCAACAAACACAAACTTTTATCTTGATAAAGATAAGTCTATCATCTCCACACAAAACACATTAGGGCATGATAATAGCGTAAAGCTTGATATGAACGGGCTTTATAACGGCTTTTTGATAGCTAGTTTAAAGGGTAGTTTAAGTGAGAATTATTTTACCTTTCCAAGCGTAAATGATGGTATCTCAATAATCACTTATGATATAAGTTTTGAAAATGATAATGGTAGCTCAAAATGGTATTTAGGAGGTATAAACAAAACCTTGATAGCTCAAGAAAAACCCAACGAGCAGATAAATAAAGAAAATCTAAGTGAGTTTTTTATAGTAAAAGAAAATGAAGAAGCGGTGCAAATGATTGATGTGTCGCTAAATCAAGTGTTTTTTAGCTATGTTTTAGAGTGGAACAACTTACATAAAAGAATGGGAGAGCTAAGGGATAATCCTTATGATAGCGGAGTTTGGACTAGATTTTATGGTGGTGGTAGCTCATACCTTGATGCTAGTAAAACGAAATTTTATGAAATGCAAGTTGGTGTTGATAAAAAGCTAGATAGCAATGGCTACAGCGTTTATACAGGGCTTGTTTTAAATAGTAGTATTTATAATCTTAGTGGTTCTTTAGATGGTAGTGTAAAAGGCTATGGCGGTGGGGTTTATGGTAGTTTTATTTTTGATAATGGGTTTTATTTTGATAGTATCTTAAAGTATATTCATTATAAAAATAATTTTGATTTGATTGTGGCAAATGATAACAATGACAAAATCAAAGCAAACAATAACTCAAAAGCTATCATAGCAAGTGCTGAGGTAGGGTATCGTGCTTGGTTTGATAAGTTTTATCTAGAGCCACAATTTGAGCTTATAAGTGGCTATGTTGGGGAGCAAAATCTAAATCATGATAAGATTAAGCTAAAATCATCATCATTTATCCCACTTAACCTTAAAACCGCTGTTTTTAGTGGATATAGTAGTGATGATTTTAGTTTGCGTGGTGGGATTGGAATGGCTGTTGATATGGCTAAAAATGCGGATAAAACTATATCAGATGACTTTATCTCAAAAGTGGTAGAAGGTAAAAAAGATAAAAGAATGTTCATTAACTTTGGGACTGGGTTTAATTTAGGCGATAGTTCTAGATTTAGTGTTGAGTTTGAAAGGACATTTTTTGGGGATTTAGACATTGATTATAGCTTAAACGCTGTTTATAGGTATAGCTTTTA
>CAZYDK010000115.1:0-4530 GCA_964646025.1 uncultured Campylobacteraceae bacterium
CCAAAAGCGTCTCTACTTATAGCGTGATTGCTTAACTCACTTGCTTTATCATAAAGCTTATCATCATTGATTACTAAAAATCCAGCAGAAAAAAGTGGGTTTTTAGAATGCGGGGTAAATGAAAAACTACTTATCATATCATCTTGCCCAACCAAAGAACCTTTATGCTTTAAACCCAAAGAAAAATTACCATCGTTTATAATTGTAACCCCATATTTTTCACATAAAATACGGATATTTTCAAGGTCGCTTGGTTGTCCTGCTATATGATTTACAAACATTGCTTTTAGTTTTTTTGAATTGTATTTTTTCAAAGCATCTTCTAATGAGTTTAAATCTATGTTAAAATCATCTTGATTAACATCTATAAAAATCGGCTCAGAATCAAAGTATCTAATTGTCTCAGGTGTATGAACAAAGCTGTTTATTGAGCATATTATCTTATCGCCACGCTTTGTATTTAATGCACTTAAAGCTAGATGATGTGCAGATGTGTGAGTGTTTGTTAAGATGATTTTTTTGTTTTGGAAGATTTTACTTAATTGTTTTGAAAGCAAGTTTATGATGTCTAAGTTGTTTGTTTTAAGCTCTTCTAGATACGATAATTCTGTATCTATAGGACAATTTTTATAGCATGGTATCTCTAGCATTATTTTTTCCTTGGTATATTATTAAAATCATAATTTTATTTTAAATAAAGTATTTTAGGCATTGTTTGCTTAAATAAGTTATTTTTTATCCTATTTTCTACAAAATTTGTCAATGTTGGATTTTTTAGGTTACCTTTTAAGCAATTATCAAGCTCCAAATAAGAATATCCAAGCTCATTTTCATCGCTTTGCCCTTCATAAAAATCAGCACTAGGTGCTTTATTTATAATCTGGCTTGGGATTTTTAAAAATCTAGCAAACTCAAACAAATCACTTTTATAAATATCACCAATTGGGTTAAAAGCACAAGCAAGGTCGCCATATATCGTGCCATAACCTAACATTCTTTCGCTTTTATTTGTAGTTCCAACAACAAGCAAATTATTTGTAGCTGAAAAATCATAAAGCAAACTCATTCTAATTCTAGCACATAGATTGTATTCTCTTAGATTTGTAGCATTTGTAAGGTTTTTAAAACTTTGTAAAATATCATCTATATAATATATCTTATAGCTCACACAAAGCTCATCACATAAACTAATAGCGTCATCTAAATTTCGTTTGTTTGATTGTTTTGTAGGCATTATAAGAGCTGTTACATCTACTTTTGCATCTTTTAAAAGCTTTAAAACAACAGCACTATCAAGACCACCGCTAAGACCAATTACCGCACCGTTAAAACCTTGTAGATTTTCTTTTATAAAATCTATAATTTGCTTATGTATTAATTCATAATTCATATTTACTCCTATTTTGCTGGTCTTAAAAAGTCTTCATCAACCATAATTTCTACAACTTTACCAAAAACAGGAAGTGCTGTTTGTGCTGCATAATATCCGTTTTTATCTTTATTAGGGTTGATTACTAAAACGCCTATTGTGTATCTATTTTGCTTATCATTAGCAAAACCAAAGTAGCTAGAGTTGTAGTTTTTTTCATAACCTTTTTGACCTACTATTCTAGCGGTTCCTGTTTTGCCACCAATTTCTAAACCTTGTGGGAAAAATTTAGAAACACTTTTATTACTTGCTGTTTGGATTAAAATTCTTTTCATTTGCTTTGCAACATCAAGATTTAAAATGCGTGTATTTTTATCTTCAAAAAGTGGTTTTTTGTTGCCATTAAACTCATAAAATGTTCCAAGATGTGCTTGTTTATAAATGCCTAAATTGTTAAAAACATTATAAGCATTTAGCATTTGCATAAAAGTAGCTCTAAAACCGTATCCATAAGCCATAGTAGCTTTTTCAACATCGTTGATTTTATGGTATGGTTTTATGTAGCCTTTTTTCTCATAAGGTAAATCTATACCTGTTTTTCTGCCTATGCCAAAACTTTGATAAAAATCTACAAGCTCTTTAGAGCTAAGCCTTGAAGCTATCTTAATCATACCTATGTTTGAACTATAATATATAATATCTTGTGCTACAAGTTTATCTTTAGGGTGAGTATCTGTGATGATAAAATTTGCTAGTTTATATCTACCATTATTTACATCTATGATTTCATAAGGATTTAGCTTGTTATATTGCAAAGCTGCTGCAAAAGCTATAGGTTTCATAACCGAACCCACTTCGTATTCATACTCTATGGCACTCACATTTAACGCTGATATATCTTTAATGTTTTTTGGGTCAAACCTTTTTGAACTAGCAAAAGCTACAAGCTCACCGCTTTTTGAATCCATAACAGAAGCTACTATCTCATCAGCTCCTAAAGCCTTTTTTTGCTCATCTAGCATTATTTCTATGGCTTTTTGAAGCTTTAGGTTTATGCTTAGATATAAATTACAGCCATCTTGTTTTGATGATTTGAAAGAAAATTTATCTATGATAACATTGTTTCCTATGTCTTTATAACCTATGATTTTTGTATTTTTAGTTTCGTGCAAACAATTTTCATAGTATTTTTCAAGACCTTTTCTTGGCTTGTATTTAAACACATCATCATCGCTGATTAAGTTAGAGTATCCAACAGCTGGTGTAAGTAAATCATCTTTAAGATATATTCTATCTTCTTTGTTTTCTATGATATCAAGCCCTCTTATTTCTGTTTTACCACTAGCGTTTGTAAAGTTTGTGAAAAAATTTTGAACTATGAGTTTTTTTCTAAGTTCTAAAAGATATGTAGCGTCTTTTGATGTGATACTTGCACTTAAAATAAATCTTGGATTTTTAAGGTCTTTAAGCTCTTTGTCTAGTCTTTTTGAGATATTTTCTAAATCTTTTTTATCTATATTTGCATAAATGCCAAAAAGTTTTAAAAAATAAGCTTTTTTTTCTTTATTTAAACTTCTTAAATCTATTTCTGCACGGTAAGTTTTTTGCGAACTTACAAGAGTATATCCATCGCTTGAGATTATATCTCCTACTTGTCCGCTTATGATGTATTCTTTTTCAGTGTTTGGGAGTTGTTTTAAACCTATAATTTTAAATGGGAAGAAAAAAAGAACTAAAAAAACTAATAAGATAAAAACAACAAAAATGGCATAATGATTTTGGTGTTTTTTATCTTTATCTTGCATAAATTATATTTGTGTTCTACTTAGTTCTTTATATGCACTAATTGCTTTGTTTCTTACTTCTAGCATAAAGCTTAAATCTCTTTCTGCTTTATTGATAGCAATCGCTGCTTGGTGTAAATCTTTTACCTCTCCTGTAGCAACTTTTGCCGACTCTATATCTGCTTGTTTTTGGCTTTGATTTACTTCTTCAATAGTGCTTTTTAAAATATCAGCAAAACCATTATCTACAGTTTTGGTTTGATTTTTTTTACTATCTAGCGTATTTAATGATATGTCGTTTATTTTACTTATATTGTTCATCTTCTGTCCTTTTTGCAACTTATTATATAAAAAATGAGTATAAATTAATCTTAACTTCTAAGCAAATCAATAGCCCCTTGTGCTATGTTTTTACTACTGTTAAACGCTGCAACGTTTGCTTGATAAGCTCTTGTTGCGTCAATTAAGTTTGTCATTTCTATAACTGGATTTATATTTGGATAAGCTACATAACCACTTGCATTTGCATCTGGGTGATGTGGGTCGTATTTTAGTATAAAATCACTTTCATCTCTTACAACCTTATCAACTATAACGCTTTGTAGTGGTGGCTTTGCATAATCACTAGCGTCTTTATCTTTGAGTGGATTTTCATACTCTAAAAAACCATATTTTTCTTCAAGCTGTTTATTTAGCTCATCTTCAAAACTAATAGCTTTAAAAACAACATCTTGACGGCGATAAGGACCACCTTCTGCGGTGCGAGTTGTGTTTGCATTTGCTATATTTGCACTAATTAGGTTCATTCTAAAGCGTTGAGCACTAAGTCCATATCCGCTAATGTCAAAATCATTTACAAAAGCCATTACATTCTCCTATTTTAATTTAATTTCGCGCTTGTATCTATCACTAGCTTTGCGATAGCACCTTGTTTTTTCAAAATCGCATCAATAGCACTAATCATCAAAGCGTTTTTACTAAGCTCTGTAGTTTCTACATCAAGGTCTACTGTGTTTGCATCATTTCGTGCTAAATGCCCATCTCTAGCAAAAATAGTTCCGCTTTTACTATCATTTATAAAAAATGGGTCTTGATGAAGTGGATTTGTTTTGTTTAACATAGGTCTAGATGAAGATGTAAAATGTTCTTTTTGTGTAGCTTTTAAGTCATCTACCCTTGTTTTAAATGTATCTTTTGAAGCTTCTAGTAAAACACTTTCAAAATCAACATCTTTAGCTTGATAAAATGGTGTATCAATGTTTGCTATGTTTGAAGCTATTAGTTGGTTGCGTAAAACCCTGCCTTCTAATGCTTGGGTTAAAAGCTCTTTAGATTTAAAAAATTCCATTTTATTTCCTTACATCATCAATCATATTG
>CAZYDK010000116.1:0-4437 GCA_964646025.1 uncultured Campylobacteraceae bacterium
TTTGCCAAACAAACGAAATTTTTATTTACTTTTTAAATGACTTATCTATATCTATTGGATATGCACGGTATCCTATAGTTCCACCCATTCCTTTAAATCTAAGTTCAAATAAAACATCTTTTGTTTTATAATCAACTTCATTTAAAATAGGCTCTGTTACACCTGTTTTTGTCATAAGTTTTCCAAGACCTGCTGTTGCAGAGTACATAAACACGCTATCTGTTTTTGGGAAATATTCTGTTATAGATGTTACAGGGCTATACCAATCAAATCCTCTTTGTTTTCCATACTCCCATACTTGCTCAACAGTCATTTTCTTTTCGTTGATTTTATAAATTACTCCACGAGAGTATTTATCTGTAGGGAATGGTGGTTGCTCCATACCTCTTGTATCTCCATTGTCAAATACACTTACATAAACTTCATCTTTATTTGACATACTTGGGATTACATAAGCTGTATGTTGTGTCCAAGTCCAGTCAAATCCGCCTTCATCATTTTCATATCCAGGGCATTTGCTGTAATCATCTTCGCAAGTGATTTTTTTGCCTTTGCTATCAACTGGTTGAAGTAGGTATTTTTTATACTCATCGCTCCAGCCTTTATGAGCACCTAATATCCATTTTACTTTTTTATCACGACCTAGCTTTATAACAGCACTTTGATGGCGAACAGAAATTATGATACTATCATCTCTTTTATCATAATTTGCACTATTTATGTGAGCCCAGTTTCTACCCGCTCCAACTCCTGTTACATCACCCCAAGGAGCGTTTTTATCTTCTAAATCTTCTTTGGAAGCTACCTGTCCTGCTTTTTCTAAATCCACATTAAGGCATACTGCACCTTGGTCAAGAACAAGCAAGTTAGTATCTCTGTAAGGGTCAAGAATGTCGTATGTTTTCCACTCATCAAGCACATTACCATTTGCATCAACTTCTATGATAACATCACGAACTGTTCTTACATTTTTACCATCTTTTCTTTTTTGGTCGCCACTTGCAACTCTTAAAATGTAAGTTCCCTTTTCTGTTTCTTCAATATGATGTGAAAAATCTATGTATCCTAAAGGTAGTCTTTTGTTAAAGATTTCTCTACCCATTAGGTCGTATTTCATATATCTTTGACCCATGCCCCAAAGTATGTTTCCATCTTTTGTTTGCATGAAGCCCATCATATTACCTTTTTTGTAGATATTATTTGGGTCTCTTATCTCATCAGCTTTTAGATACCATCTTACATCGCCGTTTGTATCAACCATCCAAACATAAGGCTCCAAATCCCACTCCATAGCACCACCTACTGGATGGTTCCATACAGCTTCTCCGCTATCTGCGAGTGGTGAGCGGATTAAATGATTTACTAAATATAAGTTGTTTGCTAGTTTTTTATCAGCTTTTTTGATTACTTCGGCTTTAGGAACTGGACTATATTGGTCTGTTCCTGTTCCTTTTGTATAAATTGGTGGAGCATATATTTTATATTCTTCGCTAATTTTTTCACCTTTATCGTTTCCTATGCTTCTTGTATAGCTTACTTTAACAGTATTTATATAGTCAGGATAAAGACCAAAAACAGGAATTCCACCGTGGGTTAAAATATCACTATTGCTTGGTTGGTATGTTAATGTGACACCCCCCCCGCTTTTACCAACAACACTCACACTAACATCTTTTATATCATAGCCACCATTTTTAATAACAGCTGTAAGCGGAGCCACTTTATATGGGTTCATCATAACAGTTCCGATTTTTCCTACGGCTTTATAACTAGCTGGACCACTTGCACCACCTATAGCAAATGCTGGTGCGTTAAGTAAAATTACTCCTAGAGCTATGCTGCCAAGTAACTTTCTTGTTTTCATATTTATTCTCCTAAATGAGTTATAAAATATTTATTGTGTTTAAATTTCGTTTGTTTAGCATTTGCCAAACAAACGAAATTTTGTTTTTAAAATAACATACTTAATTCTTGTGATTGTCTTGCTATCTCTGCAGCTTTTAAAGAACCGCCTACAAAGTAAAGCACAGCTACACAAACTATGATAATGCCAAGTCCTATTAGACCCATTTTTTTATCTTTGCTTTCTGGTCTTGCAACATATCCTACAAGCATTACAATTAGCGCTATAAGGCAGCATCCAAAACAAAGCAGACAAGCAATAGCCATATTCATAAACTTAAGACTAGGTATTAAATACCAACCTTCTGAATATATACCATCTTCAAATCCGCCTTCTTGTGTTCCAACGAAAAATTGTTGAAATGCGCTTAAACTACCATATACACTTTCTGGTACATGTGGTTCATCCTTACCACAATCCCCAGTTGGTAAAAACCACCCCTCGCTCCACTCATGTAGAGGAAGATTAAATGGGTATATAGGAACTTCACGACATCCTGCTCCAACACCGAATGGGTTTTCGTTGTGCACCGCTTCGTGTATAACATTTAGTGTTAGACAAAACTCAATACCTATAATACAACCATAAATACCTAATGTATAGCCTATAATTCTAGTTGCTTCGCTTGGATATACAGCGGCTATAATCCCGCCAATAGCCATAGTAAGCATAGCAAACCTTATATAAACACATTGTTCGCAAGGGTCCATATAAAGGTAATCTTGAAAAAAGTAGTGGGCAACGCAAGTAAGCCCTACGGTTACGATAATCATCAGTATCCATAAAAACCTACCTTGTTGCCATTTATCTATCCTGTTTAACATAAATCCTCCTAATTTTCAATCTTATGTTTGCTTACATTTTTAAAAGCTCTTCAACGATTGAGATTAGGTTGTCAACTGATTTTACGCTTCCCATATTTACTTCATATTTTCCATTTACAACAAAGCCAGGTGTTCCAGCTACTTTAGAGATAGGGTCAGCTATATCGCAAAATGCTATGATTTCTTGTGCTCTAGGAGTTGTTAAAAACTTATCAAGTTCTGCTTTATTTATACCTAAAGCTTGTAAGCCAACTGCATAGAATTTCTCTGGGCTTTTACCATTGTCCCATCTTTCTTTTTTCTTGAAATATGCATCAAAGTAAGCACTTGCTACTTTGTGGTATGAGCTGTTTTTATCTGTTAGCTTTCTGCCTGCTTTTTCATCTTGGTCTTGAGCATATGCTAAAACTTCAGCTGCTTGCTTGCCGTAATCACCCATAGTTTTAACTATGATATATCCAAATTTAACATTTGGTAATTTTTCCGCCATTTTACCCATTGTGTTTGCTTTGTGGTGTGAGTTACAATGCGTGCAACGATAAGACCACACCTCATACACTGTGTTTTGGGCATCAGCAATAGGTGTTTTAAGTGTTTGATACTCAACACCCTCAGTTAAACCAAAAGCACTACTGCATAAAATACTAGCTACTACTAGCGACTTAGAAAGTTTGTTAAAAAATCTCATTTTTTCCTCCTTGAGATATTAAAAAGTTGAGCTAGTCTAGTATTTTTTATCATAAAAGTCAATAAGTTTAAAAAATAAAATTAATTTTTTTAAATAAATGTTATTTATAGTAATACTCTTATATATACGATATTTTATGAGTTTATGTTTATATTATTTTAGTTTGAGATTTTAAATTAAAATTTCAAATAATTTAATATGAAACTTAATTGTAATTTATTTAAGATAATTTATTTAATATATATATTTAAATATATTTTATAAGATATAATTAATATTACTTATAAATGTAACTTAATGTTCTCCTTCTTTATAAAAAATGATTTAATTAGTAATTTGGTATCAAATATATAGTATCATTATCGTGACAAAATTGTCTTTTTGATAATTATAAACAACTAAAGGATTTTTTATGAGAAAAGAACATGATTTTTTAGGTGAGTTGGAGTTGGGCGATGACATATATTATGGCGTTCAAACGCTAAGAGCTGTTCAAAACTTTGATATATCTAAAACAAAATTAAAAGATTTCCCAAGATTTATCGTTTCATTTGCTAAAGTTAAAAAAGCAGCAGCACTTGCAAACCATGAGCTAGGTCTTATAAGTGATGAGATTAAAAATGCTATTTGTTTTGCTTGTGATGAATTAATAGCTGGAAAATATCAAGACCAATTTATAGTAGATATGATTCAAGGTGGTGCGGGAACTTCAACAAATATGAATGCAAACGAGGTTATAGCAAATATAGCGCTTGAGAAAATGGGTCATAAAAAAGGCGAGTATAAATACTGCCATCCAAACGACCATGTAAATTTATCTCAAAGCACAAATGATGCTTATCCAACAAGCATTCGTGTTGCTTTATATGATTATTTGAGTGATTTAATAAAAGCTATGAATTATCTAAAAGCTGCTTATGAAAGAAAAGCGGTTGAGTTTAAAGATGTTATTAAGATGGGAAGAACTCAACTTCAAGATGCTGTTCCTATGACTTTAGGAAGAGAATTTAAAACCTTTGCTG
>CAZYDK010000117.1:0-4427 GCA_964646025.1 uncultured Campylobacteraceae bacterium
TTTTTTTTTAATAGCTTAATCTTCTTTAGATTGATGTGCCTTATCAAGTAATTTTTCAAATACTTCAAAAAGCTCTTGGCTTGATTTTTCTGCTGTAGCAAAATTTTGAGTGATTACCTGTCTGCATTCGCTGTTGCATTCGCCACTTGCAACGCTTTCTATGATTTGTTCAATAGCTTTATTTACGCCTTGGTGAACTTCTCTATGTGGTTTTTCAAGCATAACAAATTCTTTATAGTTTCCAAACTCTGCTCTACCTGCACCATCATACCATTTACCTAGACGGCAACTTACATGGTCTGATAGTTTTTTCGGAGTGTCTGATAATGCACTTGCGTAACCATTTGTTTTAAACACTATATGGTCAAGTTTTACAAGAGCTGTAAAGAATTCGTGCGTATTGTCAATAGCGCTACGCTTTATAGAATCTGAAAGCTCTATAAGCTTGTCAAATTTTTGAGTAAAGCTATCAATATTAGAGTTTGATTCTATAGATATTTGTTCTACTTGTTCGTTTTGTGTAAACATCTCGTTTGCGTTTTGTTTTAATAAGTTGATATTCATTTCAACTTCTGCTGTAGCTTTTTGTGTTTTTTCTGCTAGTTTTCTAACTTCATCAGCAACCACAGCAAAACCACGACCATGTTCACCAGCACGAGCAGCTTCTATCGCAGCATTTAGAGCAAGTAGGTTTGTTTGGTCTGATACATCTTTGATGAGTTGTATAACATTTGTGATTTCATCAACACTTCTATGAAGTGCACTAGCTGTATCACGAGAGCGACTAGCTGATTCTGTGATATCTCCAAGAGATTTTATAACATTGTTTGATATTTCTTGCAACCCAATGATTTCTTCTACTGCACCAGTAGCATCTGTGCTAATTCTTCTAGCTTTATCAACATTTACTTCCATTTCACGTTGTATAGCTGTTATGTTGCTTTGAACACCGCCTACCATTATGGAAAACAAATCATTGTTTAAAGTAATTCTTTCAACCATATGTTTAAATTGGTCTTCTTTTTTATGTAGAGCTTCATAACGCTGTTCTACATCAGCTAATTTTTTCTTAAGCTCTGCATTCTCATCTTTTAAAGATTGCAACAAGCTTTCATCTACTTTTCTAGAAAACATAAAACCCCTCCACTACTGCTTTTGACTTATTTTTGTCAAATATGCATTGATGTCATCTTTAAGTTTAAGTTTTTCTTTCTTCATAGTAGCGATTTCCATACTAGTCATCACAACTCTTCCTTCTTCAGCATCCTTAATTTTATGGTCTAAATCATTATGTGCTTCAAACAGCCTATCAAAATAAGCATCCTTACCTTTAAGTTGAGTGATTAAGTCTCTAAATTCATGTAGCATGAGAGTCTCCTATAAAAATGTTATTAAAATGTTACAATTGTAGCTAAGCATTGCTTAATTTTAATTATACTTTTGCATAATCTTTGGAATTGTTTTGCTTTTGATAATAACCCTTGCTTCTTTTATATCTTTTACAGCACCAATTAAAAGTAACCTACAATCGCTACCTATTAAAACTTCACCATTTGGCATAGGAATAAATTTGTTTTGGTCTTTTATACCTATGATACTAACATTAATCGTTCCCCTAAAATCAATATCTTTTAGTCTTTTAAATCTCATCCAAGATTCTGCAGGAACTTTTATCTCTTCTATATCTATAGGGCTATCTTTTTTATATAAAAATTGTTCTAGCAAGTTTTCCATATCTGGTCTTACAGAAACAGCTGTCATTCTTTGTGCTACAAGCTTTACAGATGATACAACGGAGTTTGCTCCAAGTTTTTTGAGTTTTTGTGCATCATCTTCATTTTCTGAACTTGTCATGATAAAATACGGACTTATACGACCGATTTCTTTTTCAAAAAGTCTTGTTGATGCTATGATAGCGATATTATCTGCTGAGTTTTTTGATAGGGTGATTATACCTCTAGCGCTTGAAAGATGTGTCTTCAAAAAAGCAATGTTTGTATGTGGAGCTTCGTTTATATAGTATGGATATTTATATTTTTCTGCAATCTTGTCTAAATTTCTATCTTCATCTACAACAACAAAAGGTATATGGTTTTCCCTAAATTGTCTAGTAAGTTCAATAGTAAATTCATTGTGATAACAAATAACAAAATGATTTTTAAGTCTAGCAATCTTGTAAATCATTCTTCTCTCCTTTAAAATCCTAACAAGAACGCCTTTTTTTAAAACCTCTATTACCAAACCTATAGAAAATGTAAATGTTAAAAATCCCATTAAAACATAAGTAATGGTAAATAAACGCCCAGCAGTGGTAATTTCAGCTACTTCGGTATACCCTAGCGTTGTAAATGTCATACCCGCTTGATATATGCCATCTATTAGACTAAAATTGCTAAAAATCATATAACCAATCGCCCCCACAAGCATCATTAAAACAACTGCTATGAGTGGGAAACGAAACGGCTTTAACTGTTCATATAAATCAGAGTCTAAACTTATCTCTGGTTTTGAAGTTGGAGTCCAATTAAGGAATTTTTGTATCTTTTTTAAAAAAGACATAATTCCTCTTTAAAATATAAATTACTTAGCTTTTGCTCTTTGCTTTTTAAGAGTTCTAAGTGTTGAAGCAGCTACTCTTATTTTTGTTGTAGTGCCATCACCTAAATCCACGCGAATAGTTCTAAGGTTTGGTAAAAATCTTCTTTTTGTTTTGTTGTTAGCGTGGCTTACATTATTACCTACCATTGGTCCTTTTCCTGTAATTTGACAAAACTTTGACATGGTTTTTCCTTTTTATGATAGTTAGATTTTCAAAATAAAGTTTGCCATTTTACCAACATAAACTTAATTTTTTTATAAAAAATTTATAACAAATAAATAAAATCTACATTTTGATTTATGATTTAAAGAAAATGTATAAAAAGGATTTATTATGTATGTATCAGCTAGTTTGCTTTCTGCGGATTTTGGGGATTTGAAAAATGAAATTATAAATGTAGAAAAAGCAGGTGCAGATATGCTACATATAGATGTTATGGATGGGCATTATGTCCCAAATCTAACTTTTGGACCTTGCGTTATGGACGCTATTTGCAAACATTCTACTATCCCATTAGATGTGCATTTGATGGTTGAAGATGTTGAAAAGTTTGTTGATTTGTTTTTGCCTTATAAACCAAAATTCATTTCATTTCACCCAGAAACTACATATCATCCACATAGACTTTGTGAATACATAAGAAAAAATGGTTCTCATCCAGCGATAGTTTTAAACCCACACATAGATGTAAATACATTAAAATATATACTTCCTAGTGTGGATATGGTTTTGCTTATGAGTGTAAATCCTGGCTTTGGTGGACAAAGTTTTATAAACTCAACGCTTCAAAAAGTCAAAGAATTAAGAAAAATGATAGATGATAATGGATATAAGATTTTTATACAAATAGACGGCGGGGTAAATGGGCTTAATGCGAGTGATTTGGAGCTAGCAGGTGTTGATATAGCTGTGGCTGGTAGCTATATTTTTGGTTCAAATGATTATGCTGTAGCTATACAATCACTTAAAAAAGATTTTATGAATGAGTAAAAAACAATCAAAATCCCAAAACATAGTTAAGGATAAACTTTTTTTACTTAGTAAAAAAAGTCTTGATTATAGAGTGTTTTTAAAAGAATTTGATTTTTTACATAGTGATTATGGTATTGATGTTGAGCTTGAGATATTAAAAGCATTAGGACTTAATTATCACTTAAATAAAGACAATCAAATCACATTAAAATCTCGTTTTACTCCGATTAAAAACGAAGTTTTTTGTGTTGTTGATATAGAAACAAATGGAACTAGTTTTAAAAGTGGCGGACATATCATAGAAATAGGTGCTATAAAGTATCAAAACAATCAAATTATAGATAAGTTTAATTCTTTTGTATATGCACCAAATATACCACAAAACATAACAGAGCTAACAGGCATTACAGAGCAAATGATAAAAAATGCACCAAGTGCAAAAGAAGCTTTAAAAGATTTTAAAATGTTTTTGCAAGATAGTATTTTTGTAGCTCATAATGTGAGTTTTGATTATGGATTTATAAGTGGTTGGTGTGAAAAATTAGGATATGGACCACTTTTAAATAGAAGTTTATGTACGCTTGAATTATCTAGAAGATGTATATTAGCACCAAAACATGGACTTGAAAGTTTAAAACAAATTTTAAATATAGATTCGAAACATCATAGAGCGTTAAGCGATGCTTTAAGTGCTATGGAGGTTTTAAAGCACTGTATAAAGCATTTGCCTATATTTATCACTACTACAGAAGAACTGATATCATTTAGCAAAACAAATCAAACAAAAATTATCAAATCAATATAAATTGTTTTTAATCATTGCTAGATAAAATTAATACAAATCAACCATAGATAG
>CAZYDK010000118.1:0-4400 GCA_964646025.1 uncultured Campylobacteraceae bacterium
TAAACAAATATCAAAACTTCCTAAACTCTGAGCCGTAGTATCTTATGCTACTTGCTTCATCACTTAAAGCATTTACTTTATCTTCCATAGCTTTTGCCATAGAATCTAAATCATTGTTTAAATAATCATCTTGTTCTTTTAATTCTTGATAAGTAAAAGCAAGACTAACACTTATCACACCATCTATTTGCTCTATTTGTTTAAATAATGCAAGTTCTTCATCAAGCGTAGATGTCAAAATCACCACAATCAATTTTGAGTCTAAATCTTCTTCTACATTTAAACCTAAATTGGCACATTCTTTTTTCACATAATCTTTTTTATCTTCTAAAATATTTAAAATTAGGCTTGATACATTACTCATTTAAATCCTTTTTTATCAAATCTTCATCAAAAGCCATTATATAAAGACTATTTTTATTTAAAAATATTTTTTGTATAAAGTAATTTTTATCATTTTTAATGATTTTGAGTTCTCCATTTAAAAACACTTTTATATCGTTGTTTTCATTATAAGTATATGCTATGTTTTTACCATTTATAGCACAAGCATAGATTATAAAATCTTCCTTAAACGCTACAGCCCCATCAAGCAAAACTTTCCTATCTGTTCCACAGCTAAGAAGTCTATCATCACTTATATCAACAGACCAAACACTATCAAAGTGCTTATTTTTACTTTTAATAAAAGTTTTATCATCAAGGTTAAAAACCATTACATCGCCACTTTCAAAACCAATATAAATTTTGTTTTTGTATTTTTTAGCGGTGTTTATACTAGAGTCTAAAAAATGCTTTGTAAAAATCTCTTTTTGCTCACTATCTAGCACTCTTAAAGTGCTATCCATTCCTATTAAAACAATATTATTTTTATACAAAAAAACATTTTTTATATTATCTTGGATTTTTATATGTTTTACTTTTTCTTTTTCGTATAAATGCAAAGTAATTTTTTCATCAAATCTTGATAAAAAAGCTATCTGCTCTTTATCTTTATAAATATCAATTATCTTTTCATATACAATTTCATCTAAAAAATTCACGCCACTTTCAAGACTTACAATTTTTTTATCATTTAAAAAAACTTCACCCCTATCGCTACCTTTTACTATATCATTATCATCTATAAAAACAGCACTTACATTTATAGCGTGGGCAAAAACCCACGCAAATAATAAGCATAAAAATGCTCTCACTTTATACCCTCATTTAAAACATCAAGCAAATTTGAACGATGTTTTTTATCATTATCGCCTTTAAAATCTGGCTTAAATGTATTTTCAACAAGTGGCTTAAGCTCAGCTTGTGGGGTATGACATTGAACGCAATTAAATCTTGCTTGAGATAACTCTTCTAGCTGTTTATTTTCCCTAAAATCATAATAATGGCTCTTTGGCATAGGAGTTGGACTTCCAGCCTCTAAAGTCTCCGCTCCAGCATCAGCTCCTAAATCATGACAACTTACACACATATTATTATCAGATGTTATAGGTAAAAAATCTTCTACTATGTGTGGGATTTGCGGTGGAGCATTTAAATACGCTCTTTCAAATCTCTCTGATTCGCCTGCTTCTTTAGTTGAGTAGTTAAAGTTTTGGATTTGTAGCTTTTTCTCATCATCTAAAGAATGCTTTCTAAGTCCTATATCGCTATCACTTACACCATTTGCAAATAACAAACTACCTGCAAACATACTTAACAATATCTTTTTCATTTAATTCCCTTTAAAATATTAAAATCAAGTGCGTCATCTTCGCACACTTCTACACATCTACCACATCTTAAACACTCGCTACCCACAACATCTCCGCTATGTTTTGCTATAAGCTCTAAAACTTGTGGTTCTGGACATACTTTTTTACACTTTAAACAAGTTGTGCATTTATCTTTGTTATATCTTACTTTAAGCAAAGAAAAACAACTTATAAGTGCAAAAAAACCGCCAAGCGGACACAAATGCCCGCAAGTGCCTCTTTTGTGTATAAATGTATCAAAAACAAAAATCAAAATAGCAACAAAAATAGCACTAACATTGAAAAATATTATCCCACGAGTAATTATCCCTACATGGCTAACTCTTTCAAAAATCGGCTCGTTTAAAACAAAACTAAAAGCTAAGAAAAACGCTATAAGATAATATCTTGTATTGTTTTTAAAACTAGCTAAGCTTTTAAAATTAAATCTCTCACGCATAAATGCTGCAAAGTCTGTGATGATATTTACAGGACAAACATAAGCACAAAACACCCTACCACCAACAATAGCATAAAAAACAAAAACTAACGCTCCACTTAAAAGCATTTCAACATTTATGCTAAGTCCTGCAAGAACGATTTGCAAAACCGCAAAAGGGTCACTAAGGCTTATTTTATTAAATAGCAACGATGAGCTTAAATCCCCTTTTAGTATGTAATTTAAGCTATTGTTTGCAAAAAGCGTTAAGATTAAAACCTGACATAATCTTCTTAAAATCAAATATTTATTTTTAATAATCTTTTTCAAAATAAATCTCCATCATTTAAGTAATCAACAGCTTTATTTTTATCAAGCTTTACCTTTGTATCAACACCTTTTAACCTACTCTCATCATCACTATCCCAGCCTTTAATGTAGTTTTGTCCCATTTTGCCAAGCACTAGCTCATTGTCTAAAACCCTTATAGCTGGTTTATCTGTTATGCAAACTCTTTCGCATTTACCACATCCTACACAAGCTTCATTTACCACAACAGGTATTAATTTCCCGTGTTTATTGGTTCGTTCGTTTCTTTTGTATTCAAGTTTTAAAGCTTTATCAATCAGCGGACAAGCTCTATAACAAGCATCACATTGTATACCAAAATACGCCACGCAAGAGCTATCATCAACAACCGCTTTACCCATTTTAAGGTTTAAAACACCCTCTTTTAAATACTTCTTATCAAGTGCGTCCGTTGGACAGGCTTTTATGCAAGGTATATCCTCGCATAAATAACAAGGTGTTTTTCTAGGCTCAAAAAATGGTGTCCCATTTGGCGGAGTATCAAGCACACTAGCTAATGATAAAGTATTGTATGGACAGGCTATAACACACTTTCCACATCTTATACAATTAGCATAAAAATGCTTTTTATCATCAGCTCCTGGTGGTCTTAGGTAAGCTTTTTTATCGCTAGATAGGATTTTTGAAAAAGCCCCTACACTAACCCCAAAAGCTACCACTTTAAAACTTGTTTTAAAAAACTCTCTTCTATTTTTCATAGCTATTTTTTATGCCTTTGTTATTTTTACCGCACACTTTTTAAAATCAGTTTGTTTAGATAATGGACAAGTTGCATCAAGTGTAACTTTGTTTATATAAACATTCTCATCAAACCAAGGAACATAAACAAGCCCACGAGGTGGTTTATTTCTACCTCTTACATCAACACGAGCTTTTACTTTACCACGGCGTGATTCTACCCACACTAAATCATGTTGTTTTACACCTAAAGCTTTTGCATCTTCTTCATGCATATAACACATAGCTTCAGGTACAGCACGATAAAGCTCAGGAACACGCATAGTCATAGTTCCACTATGCCAATGCTCAAGCACCCTACCAGTGCATAGCCAGAATGGATATTCTTTTGAAGGTCTTTCTGGTGCTTTCATAAATGGTCTAAAAAATATCTTTGCTTTATTTGTGATAGCGTGTTCATCGCCTTTTGGAGCAATCAAATCACCATGCTTGATTTTTTTATCAAAATCTCCATAAAATGCAAAGTCGCTTTTTGGGTCTGCTTTTTTAGCGTAAAAGTCATACTTAGCATTAAATCTCCATTGAGTTTCCTTACCATCTACAACAGGCCATCTAAGACCACGCACTTTATGATAAGTTTCAAAATCTGCTAAGTCATGTCCGTGACCTGCACCAAATTTTCTATACTCTTCCCAAAGGTATTTTTGTATAAAGAAGTTATATCCTTTAAATACTTTGCCATCACTTCCAACAACATTTCTTTTATCGCCAAAAACTTCTGTGTTTTGCCAATCTTTTAAACTAGCACTATCTTTTAAAGACACTGCTTTACAATCTTTGTTAGCAAAAAGCACATCATATAATGTATCATCTTCTTTATATCCCATAGCTTTAGCAGCTTCTAACACGCTAGGAAGTTTGTTTTTGTCATCTATCTTAACCTCATCCCAAACTTCTTTAAGTTTAAAGCGTTTTGAAAGCTCTAGTATTTGCCAAGTATCACTCATACTTTCTCCAACAGGAGTTACTTGTTGTCTCCAGTGTTGAGTTCTACGCTCTGCGTTACCATAAGCTCCCCATTTTTCATAAATCATTGATGAAGGTAAAATAAGGTCTGCAACTTTTGCACTAATTCCAGGATAACAATCACTCACAACGATAAAATTATCCATAGTTCTAGC
>CAZYDK010000119.1:0-4359 GCA_964646025.1 uncultured Campylobacteraceae bacterium
AACGGCCCCCTCATTAAAAGTGAGATGCTCTACCTGCTGAGCTAACAAGACAAATGTTTAAAAATGAAAGTATGATTTTACAACTTTATCCTTAAAAAAATATTAATTTAATTATGATTTATAGTTTTCTACAGCCTTATTCCACATAAGTTTATATTTACGTTTCAAAAATTCTATTTCTTTTCTAGCGTTTTCTAGTTCTGTATTTAAGGTATCTATGGTTCTTCTATCTTCATCATACAAATCTTGCATAGAATAAAGCGCGTCTTTTAAAAAAGCGTTTTCACTTTTTAAAACCTCTAGCGTTTCATCTTTTGCATCTAAAACTTTTTCATGAAGATTTAAGATAGTGCCTATCGTTTTTTCCACAAAGCCTTGTGGGTCTTGCATATTGACATTTACCTTTTCAATCTCACCTTTTTTACTTGGAACTATACTAAAAGTTCCAGCAGCAGCTTCAATGAAAATTTCCCCATCTTCTTTTTTATACTTTAAGCTATTGTTTTCAATCATAGCTAAAACAACTTCTTTATTTAAATGAACAAGCTTACAAAATTCATCTATGCTAAGATAAGTCTGCATAAAATACCTCAAAAAACGAAATAAATTGATTTTACTATAAGAAAATATAATAAAAGCTTATAAAAGCTTTTATTATATAGTAGGATTAAAAGTTGTATCTAAAGCTAAACTGCCAGTTAAGCTGGTCGTAGTTATAATCTAGTGGGTCACTTGTTTTAGTGCCGTCAACATTACTAAATCTTCTAGAATAAGATACATTTAACGCAGCACTTATCTGTCTTGATAGCATATATGTATATCCTGCAAACACTCTGTTTATATAATCATTTCTTTTATTATCATAAACAGCTAAACCTTCTTTATACTTATTAAAGTCTAAACTATAGCCTATGTTTGCATAAAAATTATCAAAAAATCTATTGTAATTTATCATAAAACCATAGCCATCATAATCAGTCATAATATCACCTTGTGACCTATCTGTGGTTTTTCTATCCCTTGATAAATACGCTCTAGAGTAAAAAAGATTGTTTCCAAAGATATATTTAAACGAACCAAATAAACTCGTATGATAATAATCATTGCTAACATCTGATGAGTTAACATCTTTATAATCACCTAAAAACAAGTTCTTTGTATAATCAACCCCAAAATCAACACCCATACCATTAGCAAAAGATTTTGACATACTAATGCCAATTCCTGGACTATGCATAAACTTTTTGCCTATATAAAACATATAAGAATAAGATGCATTTAAACCTATGCTAAAATCTTCAAAATTTCTTTTTGGAGAAACATATACACTAAACATCCTAAAATCCGGATATTTTCCATTGTATTTATTTTCTTCATTAAAATAAGATTTATTATAAAATCCACCATCTAAATTTATAGAATAACTATCATTAAAATGATATTCATATCCAGCATTTACACTAGCAATAACCCCCGCTCCACTTTCACTTTGATACACCGATTTTAAGTTATCGTTTTGAGAAAACGGGTTGCTATCAAAAAACAAACCTAAATCAAAACTACCATAGATAGTGCCTGTATTTTCATTAAGCTTAGCTAGTAGCTCTTTAAAATCTTTTTTATCTTGAGGGTCTAGTATATCAAGCTGAACCAATGCATCAATTTCTAGTTTTAAAAGCTCTTTGTTTCCATGTATAGCATAAATCTTTGCTGATTCTAAGTGAGCATGGATATTGTTTTCATCAAGTATCAAAACACAGTCAAACGCAGCTATAGCCCTATCAAAATCACCAAGTCTAAAAGCACTATCACCAGCTAAAAGCCAAGCATTAATGTTTTCTGGGTCATCTTTTGTATGAGATATAGCAACTTTATACGCATTTACATAATCTTTTTTCTTAAAATACTCAAACCCTTTTTCCAAGCTTTCGTTTTTAGCTTTTTCATCATCTAGTTTTGATTTTTGTTTTTTAGCTGCTTTTTTTACTTGTTGTTTTTGTTTTGTTTCTTTGCTTTTATGAGTTTGTAATGATGTATCGTTAATTTGATTGATTTTATCATTACCAAACCTGCCATCGTTTGCAGCATATAAACTACTACTTAACAAACCTACTACTAAACTAGTTTTTATAAAATTATTCAATGTTTACCTTTCTTACCATCTATCTGTTGGATTTGGTGTCAAATCACCTTCATAATGAGCTGCATTATGATTAAATTCAACATTTTGCATATTGTTTTTTAGCATTAAAAAAGAACCATCTGTTCCTTTAAATTTTTGCATACTACCACCATCATAAATATTACTTAATCCATAGTAATTAAAACCACTATATCCTTTACCTGTTTTTAGGCTAAAATCAGCTTTGCTTACACGATAATCAACCTTAGCTTGCGCATTATTATAAGAAGTTCCTTGCCACCTAAAAACTCCATTATAATAAAACACAGAATTAGCTTTATCTAATGCATTATTAGCCTTATCTTCAAAAAAGTCCTTTTTATGTGCTATATAATCATTTTTGTCATGCTCTTTAACTTGGTAATAATTTTTCTTATTCTCCACATAATCTAATTTCACTTGAAGAAAATCTGCTTTTTCTTGCTTAAGCTCATTAATTGCTTTTACATTACTAACAGTTTTATCTAAACTTACTTTATCATCATTAAGTTTTGCAAAGTCAAGCGAACTTATAGTTTCTATCTTTTTTGTATCTATAGCTTTTGGAGCGCTGATTTTGTTTGCCATAACCTCAACCATTTTTCCAGCATTTACTTCTCTTATCATATCTCCTTGTTTTACAGTGATACCACCTTGAACACAAGCTATGATATTTTCTTTCGCTGTTACATTACCAGCAAAAATTGTCCCGCGTATACCGATTGTAGCTGTATTTGCTTGAAATTTAAAATTATTTCTAGCAAGTTTTCCAACTTCACCCGAAATAACTTTAAAACTACCATTATTTACGCCCATATCAATTTTAGAGTCATTTTGAGCAAAAAGATAATCATTTATAGTAAAGCTAGTATTTTTACCAAGACTTACAATGGTTTTATCGCTAAATTCAATTTGAGCTTTTGCAACACCTAAAGTATTGATTTTGTCTTGATTTTCTATAATCATACCGCTTACAGCTTTAATTTTCTTACCATCTCTTACGACTTCAACATCACCTTTTACTATGACAAATTTACCTATATTGGCAAAGGCAAATCCGCACATCAAAAAGATAAAAATTAGTTTTTTCATTATTTTTCCTTAATCTTGTTGTTGATTAGCACCGTATGTTCTACTACGCCCATCAAAATTACCACCATTTTGTCCGCTTCCACCATTTTGAAGGCTACCGCTACCGCCTTGAGTAGGTTTGTTATAGTAGTTGTTATAGTTTTGCTCGTGCTTATCTCTATTTTTATAATCTTGATAATTTTGTTGCTTTTCTATGTTTGAGTTGTTATAACCTTTATTATATTCTTTGTTATATTGATATCCAGAATCACGCTTATTTGATTGCTCATAATATTGATATGATTTAGCACTGTTGTTTTCATACATTTGTTTTTTAGCTTCTACATACTCTTGTTTAGCTTTTAAAATAGCGTCTTTATCGCCGCTTTGCTTAATATTTATAAACTCTTGTTTAGCAGCATCTATACTCTTAGAATCTACCTTTGAAGCGTTTATTGTGTTAATAGTTTCTATTTTTGCAGAATCAAGCGCTTTAATATCACTAAGCTTATTGCCTTTTATCTCAACCATCATACCAGCGTTAATTCTTTGAATATCATTTCCAACCTTAACATCAATAGCACCTTGAACACAAGCTATCGTATCTTGTTTGTGTTTTTGTCCTACTTCACCTGCAAATATAGTTCCTCTAACACCAATTACAGCATTGTTTGCGGTAAATACGAAATTATCTCTTGATACTTTTGCTATACCACCTGTAATAACCTTAAAGCTACCCTTATTTACACCCATATGAAGTTTTTTACCGTCATTGTCGTTTAGATAATCTTCAACTTTAAATGTCGTATTTTTACCAAGGCTAACAACAGTATCATCGTTAAATTTAATCTGAGCTTTAGCAACACCTTTTGTTGTAATCTCATCTTTATTTTCTATAGCCATACCACTTTTTGCTTTTAAAACTTTACTATCTCTAACCACCTCAACATCCCCACGAACAATAACAAAATGTCCAACACTAGCAAATAAAAATCCGCTAAAAATCATCATTAAAAATATTTTTTTCATATCGCAACCTCAATTAAGATATTCGGTAAAAGTATAAATCGGCATTCATAAAATTATATTTAAATAAAGAATATAACATCTAAACAAACGAAATTTAT
>CAZYDK010000120.1:0-4242 GCA_964646025.1 uncultured Campylobacteraceae bacterium
AAGCCGAACAAAAAGAAAAATTTGGCTTTTTACTAGATGCTTTAAGCTACGGAGCACCAAGCCACGGTGGATTTGCAATCGGACTTGATAGACTACTTATGTTAGTTACAAAATCAAACTCAATTAGAGATGTAATAGCATTCCCTAAAACTCAACGTGCACAATGCTTGATGACTGACGCACCAAGTAAAGTTGGCTACGCTCAACTTAATGAACTTCATATAAAATTAAAAGAAAAAGATAAGTAATCAAAATGCAATTTAAATTAAAACCTTTTGGATACCACAACAACTTTAGTGGTATCTTAAAAGGTGGGTTCAAATTTTATGCAAGAAAATGCTATCTTTTTAAAAATTACAAAAGATTTGAAAGCATTATAAACAAATACCCACAAACCATAGAATTTATGAAAAACAACACAAGAGCATCAAATGAAATGCTACATATAAAATATGGCTCAAGTGCTTTTAGCTTTGATTATGGGTATGATTGTTTAGATTATACACTTGAAAAAATGCTTACTTTTTTCCCAGATATTTTCAAAAAAACCTATCTTTTAGCAAAACTAAATGATGATTTTAGTGTGTATATAAGAAGTGGAGCAAATATGCTAAATGAAGGCTTTTTTACGATATATATAACCTATCAAAACCAAGTTTTTTTTAACTTAAACTTTATCATCACCAAAGAAAACAATTTGCTTATAACTTGCATTCAAGGTTTATTAGATAGTAGCGATATAATAAAAACTTTTACAAAAGATTTTTTTGGACTTAGACCTGCGGCGTTTTTAATAAATTTTGCAGATGTTTTTAGAGAGTTTTTAAACCTTGATAAACTTTTAGGTGTTGATGATAAATATATCATAAGTGGCTTTAAGCGTGGCAAGGTAAGGAAAAATAGAGAGTATGTATTTAATAACTACAATACTTTTTGGGAAGAAAATTGTGATATCATAGCAAAACAAAAAGGATTTTTCCAAATCACACCAAACAGAAAAAATTTAGAAGAAATTCCTAGTAAAAAACGCTCAATGTATAAAAAAAGATTTGAATTTTTGGATAATTTACAAATAACAAGGATATAAAATGAAATTCTCAAAATTTTTTGCACCAACAAGCAAAGAAGCACCAAAGGATGCTGTTTTAAAAAGTCATATTTTGCTTAGTCGTGCGGGATATATAATGCAGCAAAGTAGCGGTATATATAACTATCTACCATTAGGCTATAGCGTTATAGAAAATATTAAAAAAATAGTAAATAAACATATGCAAAACTCTGGAGCAAACTATTTAAACTTAAGCTATGCAACAGATGCAAATTTGTGGAAAAAAAGCGGAAGGTATTATCAATTTGGCGATGAACTTTTACGCTTTTTAGATAGAAAAGAAAATGAGTATGTTTTGGCACCAACACATGAAGAAAGCATGGTTGATGTGGCAGCAAGCTTTTTAAAAAGCTATAAACAATTACCTATAAATTTATATCAGATTACTTCAAAATTCCGTGATGAAGCTAGACCTAGATTTGGTCTTATGAGAGCAAAAGAATTTATAATGAAAGATGCTTATAGCTTTCACTCAGATGAGCAAAGCTTAGATGATGAGTTTTTAAATATGCAAAATACATACTGCAAAATCCTTGAAGAACTAAATCTTGATTATAGAATCGTAGAAGCAGATAGCGGAGCGATAGGTGGTAGCGGAAGTAGAGAATTTATGGTCTTAAGCGACGCTGGAGAAGATGATATACTACTTTGCACCAAATGCTCATACGCTGCAAATGTTGAAGCAGCAAAAAGAGCAAAAAAAACATGTGCTAACGAAAGACCAGAAGGCGATGCTAGTAAGTTTAAAACACCAAACATTAAGAGTATAGAAGAACTTAGTAACTTTTTTAAAGTAGATAGTTTTTACATGGTAAAAGCTATTGTTAAAAAAGCTATTTATGAAAACGAGCAAAAATTAGTTGTATTTTTTGTGCGTGGCTGCGATGAGCTTGAAGAAACAAAAGCAAAATCAGCTTGTAAGGCACTAGAACTTATAGATATAGATGAAAATGAGCTAAAAAAACATGGCTTAATAGCCGGTTTTATAGGGCCAATTGGTCTTGTGGGTGTTGATTTTTATATAGATAATGAACTAGAAAATGAAGAAAATATGATTTGTGGTGCAAATGAGATAGATTATCATTTAATCAACATAAAAATCACAAATTTTAACAAGCAAAGATACGCTGATTTAATAAAAGTCCAAAAAGATGATAATTGCCCTCATTGTGGTAACAAGCTTGATAGTACAAAAGGTATTGAAGTTGGACATATTTTCAAGCTAGGAACAAAATACTCATCTAGTATGAATGCAACATATCTTGATGAAAACGGCAAAACACAGCCTTATATAATGGGTTGTTATGGTATAGGCGTTAGCAGGCTTTTGGCTGTTTTAGCCCAAACAAAAGGCGATGACAAAGGTCTGGTGTTTGATAAAAAAGTAGCACCTTTTTATATAGATATAATAATTCAAGATATAAAAGATAAAGACCAAACAAAATACGCAAACGATGTTTATAAAACACTTTGTGATGAATTTGGAGATGGGCTTATACTGCTTGATGATAGAAATGAAAGAATTGGTGCAAAACTTAAAGACTATGAGCTAATAGGAATTCCATACGCTTTGGTTATCGGCAAAAATTATCTTGAAGGTAAAGTAGAGCTTATAAATAGAGCTACTTTAGAAAAAGAACTTATAGACGCTAATGATATATCAAAAATTATAAATCTTTTAAAATAATTCAATAAATCATTTAATTTTAAAAGTTATGGGGGGTGTTAATTATTTTTTTATATATTTTTGGTTTGATATCTAACTAATTAAAAGGAATAAAATTGAATCAAATTATAAATAATGAAAAAATATTAAATTTTTTAGTCTATATAAATGATATTTTATATGGATATATACTTGTTTTTTTGCTTATTTTTGCAGGAATTTATTTTTCAATCATCACAAAATTTATACAAATAAAATCCCCTACAAAATCACTTTCACTACTTAAAATAAAAAGCAAAAATGCCCTAAGTCCACTTGAAAGCTTTGCTTTGACAACAGCTGCAAGAGTTGGCATAGGAAATATAATAGGCGTTAGTATGGCTGTAAGCACTGGTGGTGCTGGGGCTATTTTTTGGATGTGGGTGGTAGCATTTTTGGGTGGAGCTAGTGCATTTTGTGAAAGCACACTAGCTCAAGTTTATAAAGTAAAAGATGAAAATGGATACAAAGGCGGTCCAGCATACTACATACGATATGGCTTAGGATTTAAAAAATTATCAGTTTTGTTTGCGGTGTTTTTAATAGCGGCTGATTTGATAGGGTTTAATGGAGTCTTAGGACATAGTATAAGTGCCGTTATATATGATGTTTTACCAACCACCATTAGGGAGCAAAGCCTAACAAAAATCATCATAGGAATAGTAGTTAGCGGGTTTGCCTTGCTTATGTTTTTAAAGTATGGCGTAAGACTTAGCCTTTATTTTGTCCCTTTTATGAGTATTTTATATTTTGCTTTAGCTTTTTGGGTATTTTTTACTAATTTTGACAAAACTTTTAAAGTGCTAGAAATGATTTTTGAAAGTGCATTTGATTATGAAGCTATTTTTGGTGGGTTTTTTGGCTCTGCTGTGGTAATTGGTGCTAAGCGTGGGCTTTTTTCAAACGAAGCGGGTATGGGAAGTGCACCAAATGCTGCTGCTAGTGCTAAAGTATCACACCCTTGCGACCAAGGTTTTGTTCAAAGCTTTTCAGTGCTTTGCGACCTTTTAGTATGCTCTGCAACTGGTGTTTTGGTTCTTTTTTCAAACAGCTTTGGCAAAATAAATGAAGGAGATAAACTAATAAAAGCCGCTATGAGCGAATACTTTGGAGAATTTGGGTTTTATTTGCTTAGCTTTTTCATACTTTTGTTTGGTCTTAGTTCGTTTTTTGGAAACTATTATTATTCTTTGGCAAATCTAAAATTTATCAGCACAAAAAAAATATATTTTTATATATTTAACATTATTGCTGTTTTATGTGTTTTTGTTGGCACACAATTAGACCTTAAGATAGTTTGGAATACAGCTGATTTTTTAATGGCTTTAATGAGTATTTTAAACATAATTTGCGTTGCTATGCTAAGCAAAGTTTTGCTTAAAACTTTAAAAAATTATAAAGATAAAAAAGCATTTAATTCTAAAAAGCT
>CAZYDK010000121.1:0-4218 GCA_964646025.1 uncultured Campylobacteraceae bacterium
GTAAAAATAATCATATGCTACAATCACCAAAATTTATCACAATGGAGTAGTTATGGAGTATAAAACCTTAGAAGAGATTTTATATAACGGTGTTTTAGAAGATAAAAAAGAAAGCAAAACAACAGAGTTTGTAAATAGTTTAGAAGATAAAGAAATCTTAAAACAAGAAGCAAAAAAAGCAAGCAAAATAGCACAAGAGCTTTCAAGTAGCTTTTCTAGTAAAAATACAAAAATTTAGGATAAATAATGAATGTTGATAATTTACAGCTTTTTAAAAATTTTGACATTAAAAAAGTATATTCTTTACTAGAGTTTTTTAAAACTACATTTTATGAAAGTTACGCACAAAATACCACAGATAAACATCAAGCGGATATGGTTTTTTCAAATGATTTTTCTAAAAGTTTTTGTGATAAAGCTTTGGACCATTATGTAAATTATGCTATAAAACACAACTTAGAGCCAGAAGATATTTGCCCTTATAAAATCATATCTTGGTATGGATATTTTTTAGCACAACATACTTATTTTATAAATAAAAGTTTAGCGGTAAAGGTTATATCTATAGCTATTGCTTGTATGCAAATTATTTTAGAAAAAGAAGAAGTGTTTTTAGAAAGAGATTTTATAAAAGGAGTGCTAAGAATGGTGCTACTTGACATCTCATCATCTAAAAAATCCCCTTATGGACTTATAAGCGAAAGCAACAAGCTAGGCATAGGTTTAAACGGTTTTTACATGGTGTTTAAAACCGCTTCAATATGCAAAAAACAATCAAACTAACTATGTATATCAAAAATATCAAGCAAGGTTGTTGTAACTTCTTCTATGCTTTTGTTTGTGATATTTAGATAAGGTATGTCATTTAGTTTCATTAAAAACTCAGCGTCTTTTATCTCGTTTTTACAATTGATGATATTTGCATACTCTGAGTTTGGCATACGCTCGTTTCTTATCTCGCTTAGTCTTTGCGGGTCTATGCTAAGACCAAAAAGCTTTTTTTTGTGTGGCAAAAGTGCGTTTGGTAATGCATATCTTTTAAAATCATCTGGAGTTAATGGATAATTTGCTACTTTTATGCCGTATTGCATAGCAAGATAAAGGCTTGTTGGTGTTTTTGCTGACCTTGATACGCCTATTAAAATGATTTGTGCGTGGTCTAGTGCATAAACAAATTGTCCGTCATCATGCTCTAGTGTAAAGTTTATAGCTTCTATTCTATCTTGATAGTTTTTATTTGCTACGCTTGAATGAGATAAACCTTCTTTTATGGTTGGTTTTATGTTTAATTTGCTTGAAATTAAATTTACAAATGGCTCTAAAAGGTCTATGAAAATGCAATTTGATGATTTGATACATTCTGTGATATTTTGATGAATTAGTGTGCTAAAAGCAAGTGGTGGTTCGCCTTCGGTTTGTGCTATTTGGTTGATTTTATCTGCTAGTTTTAGTGCTTTTTCTTTTGTTGTTATATATGGTTCTCTTATTTGGCAAAAATTATATGCATAAGAAAATTGAGCTAAAACAGAGTGTGCAAAGGTTTCTGCTGTAATTCCCGTTCCATCGCTTATAAAAAAAACGGTTTTTTTCTTGTTTTTTTGCATAGTTTTATCCTTTGGTGTTAAAATTATATTATTTTATTTAAAAAACTTTAAAGATAAGGAGAAGAGTATGGATTATGTTTTGCCTTTTAGTAAGGTTAGAATGAGTGATGTTGAAATTGTTGGTGGTAAAAACGCTAGTCTTGGAGAAATGATATCTAATCTTAGTGGTAGCGGTGTGCGTGTGCCTGATGGTTTTGCTACTACAGCTTTTGCTTTTCGTGACTTTTTGTCTTATAACAATCTTGAAGAAAAAATCTCAAATGAGCTTAAAAAACTAAATGTAGATGATGTAAACGAACTTGCAAGAGTTGGAGCAATGATTAGGTCATGGGTGGAAAAAGCAGATTTTAGACCAGAGTTTGAAGAACAGATAAGAAAATTTTATGCAGATTTAGATAGTGATGGGTGTGGAAGTTTTGCTGTGCGTTCATCAGCTACAGCTGAAGACTTGCCAGATGCATCTTTTGCGGGGCAACAAGAAACATATTTAAATGTAAGCGGTATTGATGATGTGCTTGATAAAATCCGCCTTGTTTTTGCGTCTTTATATAATGATAGGGCTATAAGCTATAGAGTTCATAAAGGTTTTTCTCATTTTAACGTAGCACTTAGTGCAGGAGTGCAAAGAATGGTAAGAAGTGACAAAGGAAGCAGTGGAGTTATGTTTAGCCTTGATACTGAAAGTGGTTTTGATGAGGTTGTATTTATCACTTCTTCTTATGGGCTTGGAGAATGCGTAGTGCAAGGAGCGGTAAATCCAGATGAGTTTTATGTGTCAAAACATAGTTTAAAAAATGGATATTTTTCTATAATTTCTAAAAAAATCGGCTCAAAACTTATAAAAATGGAATTTAACGAAGATAGAAAAGCTAATGAAGAAGCTGTAAAAATCGTAGATACACCAAAATCACTTAGTGAGCAATTTTCTTTAAACAATGACCATATACAAGAACTTGCAAAATATGCTTTAGCTATAGAAGAGCATTATCAAAGACCTATGGATATAGAATGGGGGCTTGATGGAGTGGACGGTAAAATCTACATTCTTCAAGCAAGACCAGAAACAGTTAAGTCAAGAAAGCAAAAAGAAAAAACATATAAGTTAAAAGGCACTTCAGATATACTTGTAACAGGTCGTGCGATAGGACAAAAAATTAGCGTTGGAAAAGTAAAGATAGTATCTAGTATAGATGAGATAGATAAGGTCAATGAAGGCGATGTGCTAGTAACTGATATGACAGACCCAAATTGGGAGCCAGTGATGAAAAAAGCAGCAGCTATCATCACAAACCGTGGCGGTAGAACTTGCCACGCAGCTATCATTGCAAGAGAGCTAGGTATTGGTGCAGTGGTTGGCACTAGCAATGCAACTGATATTTTAAAAGATGGGCAAATGGTAAGTGTAAGTTGCGTTCATGGAGATGAGGGTAGGGTGTATAGTGGAGCTTTAGAGTATGAAGTAAGCGAAGAAGAAGATGTGGTGCTTGGCGATGCGGGAGTAAAAGTTATGATGAATGTTGGCAACCCTGCACTTGCATTTAAATTCGCACAAATGCCAAATGATGGCGTTGGACTTGCTAGACTTGAGTTTATCATCAACAACCACATAGGCATTCATCCAAATGCTATACTAGACTATCCAAATGTTGACTCTAGTTTAAAAGCTAAGATAGATGAGGCTATAAAAGGCTATGATAATGCAAAAGATTTTTTCATACAAAAGCTTTCAGAAGGTGTGGCAACTATAGCTGCTGCTTTTTATCCAAAGCCAGTTATCATAAGACTTAGTGATTTTAAATCAAATGAGTATAGAAAGCTAGTTGGCGGGGAATTTTATGAAATGGTAGAAGAAAACCCAATGTTAGGTTTTCGTGGTGCTAGTAGGTATTTATCACCTTCTTTTGCTAAGTGCTTTGAGCTTGAGTGTGAAGCGCTTAAGATAGCTAGAGAAAAAATGGGGCTTGATAATATTGAGATTATGGTTCCTTTTGTAAGAACACTATCTCAAGCTAGGTCGGTGATAGAGCTTTTAGCTAAAAACGGACTTAAGCGTGGAGAAAATGGTCTTAGGGTGATAATGATGTGTGAAGTGCCAAGCAATGCTATACTTTGTGATGAGTTTTTGGAGTATTTTGATGGCTTTAGTATAGGAAGTAATGATATGACACAGCTTACTTTAGGGCTTGATAGAGATAGCGGTATGGATATACTTGTAGCTGATTTTGATGAGCGTGATGAAGCTGTGCTTTTTATGTTAGAGCGTGCTATAAATGCGTGCAAAAAAGCTGGTAAGTATGTAGGTATATGCGGACAAGGTCCAAGCGACCATCTTGACCTTGCTATGTGGCTTAAAAAACAAGGCATTATGTCAATGTCGCTAAATCCAGATAGCGTAGTATCTACTTGGAAACGCCTTGAAGATATATAAATATAATTAAAATATGGGGGGGGGTAATTTTTTACCTAAATTTCGTTTGTTTGGTAGGATTTGTGGTATAAATTTAACGCAAAATTAAACTAAAACAAACGAAATTTAGTCTTAAAGCATAACCAAAAGCGTCATAAGACGACACAGTCGCCCCACACCTTAACACTCTAGTCTAGCTGTTTTAAA
>CAZYDK010000122.1:0-4208 GCA_964646025.1 uncultured Campylobacteraceae bacterium
CATTATTAAAATACATAAGATAAATATGACATACAATGTGGCTTAAAAGCCCTGCAAAAGCACCTGCCACCACATCATCTAGCATTACACCAAGTCCGCCTTTTACATTTTTGTCAATCTTACCTATAATGCTAGGTTTTGCAATATCAAAAAATCTAAAAAAAACAGCACTAAGTAAAAATCCAACAACCCCACTATGATACAAGCTAAGTGCTACAAAAACCCCAACTACTTCATCTATAACTATGCTTTTATCATCATGGATACCTGTTTGTTCTTCTTGTTTGTTGATTTCAAAAACTCCAACCACTCCAAAAAAAATAGCGAGTAAAAATAAGGTTTCAACGCTTAGATAATAAAGTATCAAAAAAGCAAAAGGAAGTGCAGCTATAGTTCCTACTGTTCCTGGTGCATACTTGCTACATCCTGTGTATCCAAATGTAAGGAAAAATTTTCTCATCATAAAACCTTTGTTTTTTAAAAAGTAGAATTATTATGCAAGGTATTAGATTGTATGTGTTTTTTGAAAAAATTAAAAAGCTTTTTGGACATACTTTTATAATACTTTTTTAGTATAGGTTGTTTTTTTACCTGTATTACACTAAATACAGCTTCTAGGTCTTGTTTTTCTCTTTCACTTAAATTCAAACTCATTTTATCTGCTTTCTAATTTTATTCATTAAAAATACAAGCTCATCATCATCAAGCTCACTTAGCATTTTAAATACTGCCATCACCGATTGCGGCTTAGTGTTTCCAAGCCTCCAATCTTGGTATGTTCTCATAGGCACATTAAGCGTTTTAGCCATTTTTGACAATGAAATTTTTTTGCCATTTTCCTTGCTCTCAATGGCATTATGTAACAAATTAAATATATCGTTGATTTCTAACATTTCAAAATTATACGATAAGTAAAATAAAAAATTACTAAAAACAAATAAAACATTTTATATAAAGTTTATAAAAATATATTTTTAGTATTTTTAATTTTATTTAACATATTTAAAATGAAAATTATAGATAAAAATATTTTATAAAATAAATGTTTTATACTATTTATACATTTATATAATGTTTAAAAGTATATTTTTTATACTGTTTTTTGTATATAAAGCACTTAAAAACTGTTGATATTTAGATATTGATAGTATATGACTAATTTATATTTAGTGTATTTATATAATTAAAGTTTAGTCTATTTAACTCAATTATCCCTTGACATTAACAAACTCAAATGCTATAATCTCACTTGTCAATCATATAGCTTGAGTGCTAGTTTTAGCAAACAAGTGCGAGAAATAGGAAGTTTGAGAATATGAAAAAAAGTAAAAGTGATTTTATTTTAGAATCTATTATCAACACATATTTAAACGAGCAAAATCCTGTTGGCTCTTTGGTTTTAGAAGAACATCTAAGTGTGCCAGCAAGCACAATTAGGGTTTATTTTAAAAAACTTGGAGAGCTTGGATTTTTAGATAAGCTTCATATAAGTGGTGGGAGAATTCCTACTCAAAAAGCTATGAAGTATTATTGGAGCGAGTTTTTTGAAATACTGCTTGATAGTGGTTTTATGGTAAATATCCAAAATGAAAACTTTTTAAATCATATTTGTTATGAATATGAGTTTTTTTGTATGGTTAAAGAAGAAAAAGAACTCATTTTAAAAGATATTTATAACATAAACGACAAATTTTTAGTGCTTGATTTTGGTGGTAGCGAGCTTGCTATTAGATTTGATAGGGAATTATCTGCTTTGCTTGTGCGTTTTATAGGGCTTGAAGTAAAAGATTTGCAGAAGTTTTTACAAAGCGTAAGAATAGAAAGCTTAACAAAAAAGATAGATGAAATGCTAAGGTCTTTGGTTTTGTTTAGAGCAAATGAAAAAATTGCCGCAAACCTAAATTTAAGGCTTAGTTTAAATGAAGTTTTGTTTTCGTTTTATGACTTTGTTGATAGTGTTGAGTTTGATATGTTTTATGATAATCAAATGGCTATTAAACTCCCATGCACATATCAAGGCAAAAACGCTAAGATACTTTTAGCGGGTAGTGTTTATAATGACTATAAAAAAATTATTAATATCATAAAGGAGGCTGTATGAGTAAGCAGCAAGAAGAAAAATTAGATGAAAATCTAAACGAGCAAGAAGAAAATACTGAGCAAAAAGATAGCTTGCAGCAAGATTATGACAAGCTAAAAGCTGATTTTGATGCTTTAAAAGACACATATATCCGTGCTAATGCTGATTTTGAAAACTTCAAAAAAAGATTAGAAAAAGATAAAGCTACAGCTTTAGCTTATGCTCACGAGAGCTTTGCAAAAGATTTGTTGCCAGTGCTTGATGCTTTAGGTTTAGCGGCGCAGTTTGATGCTGATGATGAGTTTGTAAAAAAACTAAAAGAAGGAATTTTAAACACTATCAAGCTTTTTGAAGCTACTTTTAAAAAATACGGAGTAGAAGAGATAAAAGCGGACAAAGATTTTGACCCAAATCTTCATGAAGCTATGATGACGGTAGAAAGTGAAGAACATCAAAGCGGAGAGATAGTTTCAGAATTTGTTAAAGGTTACACTATAAAAGATAGAGTGTTAAGACCTAGCAAAGTAAGTGTTGCAAAATAAAAAAGAAAATAAATTTTTAAGGAGAATATTATGAGTAAAGTTATAGGTATTGACTTAGGTACAACCAATTCATGTGTGAGTGTTTATGAGCGTGGGGAAAGTAAAGTTATCCCTAACAAAGAAGGAAAAAATACAACCCCAAGTATAGTTGCTTTTACAGATAAAGGCGAGATTTTAGTAGGAGATAATGCTAAGCGTCAAGCTGTTACTAACCCAGAAAAAACAATTTATTCTATAAAAAGAATTATGGGTCTTATGATGAATGAAGAAAACGCTAAAGAAGCAGCAAAACATCTTCCATATAAAATCGTTGATAGAAATGGTGCTTGTGCGATAGAAATAGCAGGTAAAACATATACTCCACAAGAGATTTCAGCTAAAGTTTTAATGAAACTTAAAGAAGATGCAGAAAGCTATCTTGGAGCACCAGTAACAGACGCTGTTATAACAGTTCCAGCGTATTTTAACGACGCTCAAAGAAAAGCTACAAAAGAAGCAGGACAAATCGCAGGACTTAATGTATTAAGAATTATAAACGAGCCAACAGCAGCGGCACTAGCGTATGGTCTAGAAAAAACAACAGCAGAAAAAATCGTAGTTTATGACCTTGGTGGTGGAACATTTGACGTAACAGTTCTTGAAACTGGTGATGGTGTTGTAGAAGTTTTAGCTACTGGTGGTAATGCATTTTTAGGTGGAGATGATTTTGATAATAAGCTTATTGATTATATAGCTGATGGTTTCAAAAAAGACCAAGGTATAGATTTAAAAACAGACAAAATGGCTCTTCAAAGACTAAAAGAAGCAGCAGAAAATGCTAAAAAAGAGCTATCAAGCACAAACGAAACAGAAATCAACTTGCCATTTATCACAGCAGACGCAACAGGTCCAAAACACCTTATCAAAAAAATAACAAAAGCTGAGTTTGAAGCGATGATAGAGCCACTTGTAGGAGAAACTATCAAAAAAATCAACGAAGTTATCAAAGACGCTGGTATAAGCAAAGATGAGATAAAAGAGATAGTTATGGTTGGTGGTTCAACTCGTGTGCCACTTGTTCAAGAAGAAGTTAAAAAAGTATTTGGCAAAGAGCTAAACAAAAGCGTAAATCCTGATGAGGTTGTGGCTATGGGTGCTGCTACTCAAGGTGGTATCATAAAAGGTGATGTAAAAGATGTACTTTTACTAGATGTTACTCCGCTTAGCCTTGGAATTGAAACTTTAGGTGGCGTTATGAGTAAAATCATAGACAAAGGCACAACAATCCCAACTAAAAAAAGCCAAACTTTCTCAACAGCTGAAGATAACCAAAGTGCGGTAACAATTCATGTTTTACAAGGTGAAAGAGAGTTTGCAAGAGATAATAAAACTTTAGGTAATTTTAACCTAGAAGGTATCCCAGCAGCTCCAAGAGGCGTTCCACAAATAGAAGTTAGCTTTGATATAGATGCAAACGGAATCTTAACTGTTTCAGCTAAAGACAAAGCTACTGGTAAAGCTCAAGAGATAAAAATCACAGGCTCAAGTGGATTAAGTGAAGAAGAGATTGAAAAAATGGTAAAAGATGCAGAAATGCATAAAGAAGA
>CAZYDK010000123.1:0-4197 GCA_964646025.1 uncultured Campylobacteraceae bacterium
GATATTTGTGTAATTGTTAGCTAGTGTGTTTTGTTCTGCTAAATCAAACTCTTTTGGCTCTTGTTGTTTTTGTGATGAAATTTCGTTTGTTGGTGTTTGCGGCTCTTGTGTTAAAGCTTGTTTGTTTTGGTCTGCACCGCCTAAAAGCTCAGTTGCTTTTGCCTTAAAATCTACTTTTGCTTTCTGCTCTTGTGAGTGCTGTGCTATCTGCTCTAGTCTTTGGTCTATAAAGCTACCTTTGCTTTCTTGTCGCTCTTGTGGTAAGCTTTGCGTGTTTTGTAGCTGCTCTTGCGACTGCTTTGCTATTTGTCTAAGTTTTTGGTCTATAAAGCTCATACTGACTCCTTAAAAAAAATTTTTAAAGAGTGTAGCTTTTTTAAAATCTAAATTTAAGTGTTAGAGTTATGAGAGTGCAAATTCTATAAGATAAGCTATAAAAACTAACAATGCACCAACTAAACCACACACTCCGATAAAATTTATAAAAAAGCTTGTTTTATATGCTTTTTGTTTTTGGCTTGATATAGTTTTTATTTTTGCTATAGCTATCTTAAAAGATACTATAGTGTTACAAACACTTTGGCTAGTGTTTTTGATAGATGAGTAGTAAGCTCCTTGGTGTTTTAATGGGTCAAATGCTTTTATGTGTGTTAGTTTTATGTTGGTTTGTTTTTTGTTTTGGTGCTTGATATATCTATCTAGTAGCTTGTTAGAAAACCCAAACGCATAACACACGATGAGAAAAAAAACCACAAACGCTATAAAATCAGGCACTCCTATGTTTAGCAAACCAGTCTCAACAAGCTTTGCTAAAACGACAAAAACCATAAACACTAAAAAACAAAAGATACCAATAGGCAAGAGTTTTAATATCTTTAGTAGTGCTTTTTTGTCTAGCTGTTGTTTTTGCTTTGGTGGTTTTGATGAGTGTAAAAGGGCTTTTAGCTTTTTGGCTTGTCTTTCTTTTTCTTCAAATTGTTCTTTGTATTGTTCTTTTAGTTTTTTTACATACTCTATATAAGCTACTTTTGCTCTGTAGTAAGCCATAACTATCTTAGATGAGATATACAAAACAACATATAGCAAAAAAGTAGTTATAAAAGTAAAAATATGTGCAAATATAATGTAATCCCCCTTAGCATCTTCGTGCAAGTCCAAAAAATCAACATACTCATATATAAACGGATAAGCCATAAGTAGCCAAAAAGCCAAACCCCAAAACCCTAAAGGCTTTTCATCTTTTTCTTTCTTCATCTTTTATCTCCTTTATGATATTGTGGTCTTTTATAGCTTTATTTAGGTCGCTTTTTATACTGATATCTACAAATTTTTTACCTATAATCACACATATAAAGACAACTACTATAAGCAAAAACAACGCCCCAAACAAAAACCACAAATGCACCACCAACCACACAAGCCCCGCTAACAAGCATAAAGCTATGAAAAACTCAGGTGCGGATATAAACACGATGATACCAAATGCTATTGCAAAATAAATCATTTTTTATCCTTTGCTTTTTTGGATTATCTCTATAACTTGTTTTATGATTTTTGGATGTAAGGTTTTACCACTATGAAAAGGCAAAACCATTCTAAAACCATTTTTATAATAGATTTTGTGGCTACCTTTTTGTCTATCTAAAATAAAACCATTTTCTAAAAGTAGCTTTTCACACTCTTTGACTGTGAGAACTGGTAAGCTAGACATTACTAGCCTTTAAACTTACTATTGAAACAAAATGATTTAAAACTTCTTGTTTTTGCTTATCATCTAAACTTTCCAAATAAAGCTCGTATGCTTCTTGTATGTTTAGTAGCGTTTCTTCGTATGTATCACCACTACTTACACAACCTTCAAGGTTTGGTATATAAGCAAAATATCCGTCTTTGTCTTTTTCTATCACTGCATACATTTTTTATCCTTTTAATTTTTGCTCTATTTCTTCGGCTTTTTTTAATGCGTCTTTGTATAAAAACTCATCACAAAAAACGCCTAAGCGTTTTTTTATAGCTATATTGTTTTTATAATATTTCAAATAAAAAGTTTTTATCTTAATTCTCACAGATACAACTATCTTTTCTGATAGTCTTATCTCATAAAGCTTTTGCTTAAACTCTAGTTTACATATGCTTTTATCTATTTTCCAGCCACGCTTTTTTAAAGTTTTTTTGCTTGGCTGTGGTTTATACTCTAAGCTTATACCTTTTTTGCTCTTTGGCTTTACTATGGCATACCCTAAATTAGCTAGATACCTATCACGCTCACGCTTTGCGTGTGCTATAGTAAAGCTATCTTTATCAAAAAGCCCTAAAACTTTAAAATAACTTTTGCCGTTTTTGAAAAACTTGGTATCAAAAATTTTTTGGTTTTTTGATACTCTAAGATACAAATGTTTATCTATCTTAAAAGTTTTTCTTTTAAGTTCTTTTGGCAACTCGTATTCTTGTATCTGTGTATCATTTTTCATCTTTTCCCTTTATGTTTCAAACCATTTAATTTTAGCCTAAGTTTTTTAAGCTAAAATTAATCCTGCAAGTGATAGCCGGTGGGCGTTCCACTGTTTCAAACCGATTTTGCTAGAATTAGGTCAAGCTATCTCTTGCACTAGATACTCAAAAAGTAGCTCTCCGCCTTGTAAGATTATAAAATCTTTTGCTTGTTGTATTTGCTCTAAGCTGTCTTTTTCTAAGGTGTTTTTGATTTTTTCTTCTAAATCATATAAAAGCTCATCAATGATTTTATCATCTATATTGTGTTCTTCTGCCCATTTAAAATCATCATAAAGACTTGTTTTTTCTCTGTCTATATCATATCTGTAGCAAAAATCACTATAAATATCGCTTTCAACTTGTGAGTTAAAAGCTTCATTTTGGTAAATATCATCTGCTCTTTCTCTAAGCAACTTTTCTGTTTCATCATCTAAATAGGCTATGTCTAAAAACTCATCTGCACTATCAAAATCCACATAAGTATATTTAGCGTCTAGCTCTAAGACTAGCTTTTCATCTTTTATCAAAAATTTTGGATAATCAATGCTGATAAGTTCTATGTAATCCTTTTTCAATCTCTGTTGCAACTTGTATTCTATACTATCACTTTCTAAAGTTTTTGATGTGTAGTCTTTAGATAAAAGCTTATTTAAGATGTCTTTTATCTCTTGTATGTTTTTGTCTTTTATTAGCTCTTGTGCTTTAGATGTAAGAAACATATCAAGTTCGCTAATATCATCAAAAGCTATGCAAAATTCATCTTTATAATGAAAATGATTTGTAAAGCCTTGTGAGTGTCCTTTTTGATAAAAATAATAGCTAGTGCCTAGCTCATCATTTATAAGCTCAAATAAGATTTCATCTTTGCGGTTTGCATTATCTTCTTCGTATCTGCTTAAAACTAAATGTTCATAATCACTATCGTCTACTATTAAATCATTTGCACTAAAAGTTTTTTTATCTTTTAAATACTCTTTTACTTTTTGCTCTACTAAGTTTAATTTTCTCATCTTTTATCCTTTAAAGTTGTTGTTTTAGTTGTTCTTTTATCCATTTAGCTTTGTTTTCTAGTCTTTTTATATCTAGCTTGAGACTAAGTAACTCTAACTCTAAATCCTTTTTAGTCTTTATGCTTTCTTGTTTTTTGCATAGGTTAAAAAGCGTTTTGGCTTGGGTGTTCTCATACATTATTTATCCTTTTAATAAGTGTATCCACATACTAAATCATCTTTAACGATGATTTTTAGGGTATCGCTGTTTTGCTCTCCGTATGCGTTTGTAAGTTCGCTTATATTTTCTTCGCTAAGCTCTTGTGTATCTACGCCTAAAACCACCCTTAAAAGCTCTTTTATATCTTGTTCGCTTAGCGTTTCGTGTATATAGTCTGTGAGTAAATACACGAAACGCTAAGCGAACAAGATATAAAAGAGCTTTTATATCTTGTTCGCTTAGCGTTTCGTGTATATAGTCTGTGAGTAAATAGTCCGCTTGTTTTTTTGGCATTTCCCATACTTCATCATCATCTAAAATATCATCAAAAACCGCTCTATACACTTTCAAATTTTTAGGATTTTTAGGGCTATTATAAAGCGTATCAACTCGCTGTATCATCTCATCTAAATAAACTTTTTTATCCATTTTACATATAATCATTTTTTATCCTTTGTTTTAGTTTTTTTCTTTTTTTACTAGGCTGCTTTTTAT
>CAZYDK010000124.1:0-4105 GCA_964646025.1 uncultured Campylobacteraceae bacterium
CGAGTTTAAACACAAATACACAAAAGAGCTTTTAAAAGATACAGTTTCAAATGCAGCAGAACACAAATCACAACTAGAATACTACCATACATACTACTCAGATATGGTAAAACAAATTAAAACAGCTATGGATATGGGTAGCGAACAAGATATAGAGTATTTAAAAAGCGTTCAAAAATCCATAAACAACGACTTAGCTTTATACTTTAAAAACTCTTTGGGGTTAAGCCTTGCTGTTGATGAAAATGGCAGTTATTATGCTAAAGACCCATTAAGTGGTATAACTTTTAAGCTAGATGATAAGCTAGATAGTTTTTGGGAAAGTCTTGAAACAAGCAAATTTGAATTTGCTGGAGCTATCGCTGGAGCTATTTATGGCGGTAAAATAGGAGCGTGGGCAACTGGTGGTAATCCATTTGGCACAGCTGGAGGAGCTTTGCTAGGCGGTGCCGGTGGAGCTTATATAGGAGCTATGGCTGATGATATGTGGAATCTTGTAGCCTTAGGACACAATATCAACTTGCATTTAGAGCATATTCATCGCAAGGGAAAAGAAGCCGCTTTATTTGATGTGGTTAGCACAGCTGGTGTTAGTGTAGCTTTTAAAGTTGCTTCTAAAACAATACCAACATTAACACCAAATTTTATTAAAGAACCTATTAAAAAAGGTGCTAATACTGTTAAAAGACATATAACAGAAGAAGGTATCACAACAGCAGAAAGATATATCAACAGACAATTTAATGAAAATGAACTTGATGAGCTTTTAAGTTTGCACCAAAAATATCAAACACTAGATTTGGACGCAGAGTTTATCAAAGAGATAAAACAAGCAAAATCAGATAAAGGTGAAATGGGTATATTAGAAAAAGTATTAGATACTTTCACAGATAAAAGCGAACAAAGTGCGATAAAACAAAAGATAATCTTAGTTTATGCACTAGCAAGAGATGATGGAATGGAGATTTTAGAACAAGCAGTAACTAGAGACCCGCATTTAAAAAAACCACTAATCCAAACCATTAATAATCTAAACACTCCATTAGCAAAAATGCTAGATGAAACAAACTTTAGCATTGACAATCTCATTAATGTATCAAGAGCAGTCCAAAAAGAAGTTAAGAAAAATTATAGTGATTATATGGAAATAATGAACTTGATATCAAAAGATTTTGATGTTAATTATGATACTAAATTATTTCTTGATGATATAGAAAATATTTTAAATAATTCTTCTTTTGACAAGAATGAAAAGGAGTTGTTTGAAAAATTTATCAAAAATAAAACCGCATATTCAAAAGATGAGAATGGTAATTTTATAAATCCAACTATAAGCTTACACGAACTAAATGAGTTTAGAGTAGGTCTTACAAACATATACAAAGACGCAAAAGAAAGTGGTTTTAAAGGCTTTGAAGCGTGGCACAAAGTAAAAGAAGCTACAGACAAACATATAGCTACTTATTTAAATCAAATTCAAAATGAACTCCCAATAGATTTTTCGCACAATTTAGCTAATGCCTATAAAGAAATTAGAAGTGATTACGCTATAATGAAAACAACTATGGATAATGATTATTTTAAAAGCACTCAACAAGCAGTAGAAAAAATAAATATCAATTATGACAACATCATAAACGAGTTATCTACCAACCAAAAGAACTATCAAGAATTTTCAAATGGTGTTAAGGTTAATAGACTTGCATTGTATACAAGCCTTATGAACGAACAGCAAAAAGCAGAATTTGAGCTAGGCTTTATAAATGCTATTATCAATAAAACACGATTACACACAAATGACAATAAGGCAGTTATACTTTTTGATAAAAACAAAATAGCAAAAGTCCTAGAAAACGCAGAGTTTCAAACTCAAGCTGGAAAAAATTTTAAACAGACATTTCTTGAGCTACAAAGACTTTTTAATAATGATGAAAAAATAATAAAAATTTTATCTACAGCAAACCAACCTGAGCCTAGTCAAGGTATAAGTTTTGAACTAGCTATAAGATTTGTTACAATGATTGCTAATCGTAGTATGGAAGTGGTAAAAAGATACTTGCCGTTTTTAGGTCAAGTTTCGGTGCGTCATCATATAAGAAGAGCATTAGAAAAAAGCAACAATTTAATTGATTTTCAAAAACAAATAAAATTTGATTTAAACGAACTTGATAAAACACCACTTTTATCAAGCGTTATTTTAAAAGATTTTGTAAATGAAATAGATGGGCTTGTGGATTTACAAACAGCATTTAAAAATGGAACTTTTGCAGAAACTAAAATCAATCCTATAAAAGAAGTAGATTATGCGTTAATGCAAAAAGCAAATAACGAACATTTTATAATCAATAGCGAAAAGGATACAATAGAGCGTATTGAAGCACCAAAAGTCAAGATAGATAATATACACGAAAACGCACCAAATGAGCTTAGCGGACAAATTGTTTCAGATGATAAGATTGATAAATTTTTAAAAGATTTTCTAGAGTTATCATCAAAAGAAATCAAAGAAGAATTACAATTCTTAAAAGAAGAAACAATAAAAACCGCAAAACAAGCAACAAAACAATTAGGCAAAATAGCACTAGATAACACAAAAAAAGTTCTTAAAGATAATAAACTAAGAATATTTGGTAAATTTGTTTCTGTATATGCTAGAAATGGTATTTCACATCGTGGCGATACTACTTATGATGTTTTTGTAGAAAATAACAATAAGCAAAAACAAACTGCTATTTTAAAAAATGTATCCATAGAGCAGATTACAAGCCAAAATATCAAAAATGCTTTAAGGCAACATATCAAAGAAAAATCATATACTCTTGATTACAACAAACCTATAAGAGTTTTTAAAGATTTAAATAGCAACGAAAGCATAGAGAAAGCAGACATTTTTTTAAAATCAAAACTATTACAAATACCACAACCAAAACAACAAAGCAAAGAATGGTGGATGATTGATTTGCACGGAGTAGATATTAGCGTAATCAAATATAATGATTTAAGTTTTGATGTATTTGCTATGATAAATGGAGAAAAAATCAAGCTTTTAAATAGGGTAAAAAAAGATAGTATAAATATAAGATATCTAAGAGACCTTATAGAGTATAAATAATTTAACAAGCCCAAAATGGGCTTGTTTTATGTATAATCAATCAGTCATACATATCTTCCCAACTTTGTATTTGGTTTTCATTGTATGGTGTTTTGTTGCCGTATTTTAGCGGTTGAAGATTGCTATTTATATTATCATAATCACTAGAAAGAGTATTATTGTTTTTTTCATCTTTATATGCGTTTTGAACTTTTACACCTACGCTCTTATACATATCAATACCTTCATCGTATAAAGTTTTATCTAGTATAGCAAGAGCTTCAAATGCTTTTGGCGGTATATTTCCAAAATCTTGAGCGTCTTTTGGTAGCATATTAAGCAACGCTTCCACTTCTTTTACTGTTGATTTTCCACTTTTGTTTTCTTGTATTATTCTTAGTTTTAGTGCATTTAAATATTTTTGATATATGTATGTTGGAGTAGATTTTTCTGTGATACCTAAACCCCATTTTATGTTGCTAGGTAAAGCGTGTGATGTGATACCCAAATCTTTTTTACCTAAATTTCTAAGCACTTTTTCAAAATCTCTTATAAACTCTCTTGATGTGTCTATATGATGTAAATGCTTAAGTTTTTCTCTTTCTGCCATTGAGAGTTCTGTATTATCTTTTTTGGTTTTATTTTTATTGTTAAAATTAAATTCCGCATTTATAGCACCTATCTGCTTTTCTACATCTATATATTGTTGTAAATATTCAATCTGCTTTTCAAGAATTGCTTTATTTTCATTGCTTAAACCATCTGTATTTAACAATTTTATTTTTTCTGCTAATTGATTTTTTACTTTTGGTAAATTTTCATAATACTCATTTTTGCCATTTACACCTAAGTCAGTATACAACTGATTAATTTGTGCTTTTCTTTGATTTTCCATATCTCTATTTTGACCTGCATTAATGCTTAATTCATCCGCTTTGCTTATATTTCCTATGATTGATAAACCAAATTGATTTACGGCTTGTAGCGTTTGTTTTAGATTTTGTTTTTGTCTTT
>CAZYDK010000125.1:0-4045 GCA_964646025.1 uncultured Campylobacteraceae bacterium
TTACTGACAACCCTCGCATTCTATACTTCTATCCATAGGCTTGTTGTCAAGGTGACTACTTTCTGGACTTTCACTTCTAAGATAGTAGCAAGATTTTAAGCCTAATTCGTGTGCTAAAGTATAAATGCTATTTAAATACCCACCACTTGCTTTATCAAGACTTACAAAGATATTTAAACTTTGTCCTTGGTCTATCCATTTTCCACGAACAGCCGCTGCTTTTACAAGTAGTCTTTGGTCTAGCTCATACGCTGGAGTGTAGTATTGCCAAGTGTTTGCACTCAAATTTGGCACCACATTTGGTATCATTCCGCTTAGATTTTGCTCAAACCACTTTCTTTTATAAATAGGCTCAATCGTTTGAGTAGTTCCTACCAAAATCGAAATTGAGCTTGTAGGAGCTATCGCCATTAAATACCCATTTCTCATACCAAGTTTTTTTACTTTTTCTTTTAGCTTAGCCCAATCACACTCACTTTGATTAAACAAACTATCATTAAAAGTCAAAGCTTTTGCATTTTCACTAGCTAAATCTATTGGGAAAATTCCTTTACTCCAGTTACTTCCTTCATAATCTTCATAAACCCCTTTTTCAGCAGCCAAATCACTACTTGCACTTATAGCCTCATAGCTTATGTTTTCCATGATTTCATTGATTAAATCAAAATGTTCGTTTGAGCCAAAGTAAATCTCTTTTTCCGCAAGCATTTGAGCCTCTCCCATTACCCCAAGCCCTATCGCACGAGATTTTAGGTTGGTTAGTTTTACTTTTTTATGCGGATAAAAGTTTAAATCAATCACATTATCTAGCATACGAATAGCAGTTGGAACCACTCTTTTTATATCTTCACGGGTGTTGATTTTGCTTAAGTTTATACTTGCTAGGTTGCAAACCGCTGTTTTTCCAAGAACTTCTTCTTTTTCAACTATAAAAACTTTTTTGCCATTTATGGTATCTAGCGTTGAGATTTTTTTAGCTGTTTTTAAAAGCGAGTTATTTACCACAACCTCATCACTTTCATCAAAAAGCTCCACGCTTTCATCTTCATAAGTTACTTTTACTTTATAGTAACTTGGCTCTGTGTTTTGGAAAATCTCTGTACATAAGTTTGAGCTTCTAATAAGTCCTGAATGCGGGTTTGGATTAGTTTTGTTTGCATTATCTTTAAAGCACAAAAACGGCATTCCACTTTCAAAGTAGTTTGTAAGGATTTTTTTCCAAAGTTCTTTTGCATCTACTACTTCTTTAGCGATATTTTCATCTTGTTCGTATTTTTTATACTCAACTTCAAACTCATCACCATAAAGTTCTGTTAGTTTTGGCACATCATAAGGGTCAAAAAGCGTCCATTTGGCATTGTCTTTTACTCTTTTCATAAAAAGGTCGTTTATCCAAAGTGCTGGGAAAAGCTCATGAGCTCTTCTTCTTTCTTCACCACTATTTTTTCTAAGGTCTATAAAATCCCCAATATCCATATGCCAAGGCTCTATATATACAGCTATTGCACCTTTTCTAGTGCCTAGTTGGTCAACTGCCACTGCTATATCGTTTGTGATTTTTAAAAACGGAATTATCCCACCCGCTGCATTTTTATGTCCATCTATGCTACCACCCATAGCACGAACTCTACTCCAATCCCAGCCGATACCACCGCCAAATTTAGATAAAAGTGCCATTTCTTTGTATGAGTCAAAAATACCTTCTATATTATCAGGTGTTGAACCGATGTAGCATGAGCTTAGTTGATGTCTAGTTGTTCTTGCGTTACTTAGGGTTGGAGTTGCTACCATAACTTCAAACTTACTTATCAAATCATAAAATTTCTTAGCCCAAGCACCACAATCAAGCTCATTTTGAGCTAAAAACATAGCTATCGCCATAAACATATGCTGTGGAAGTTCTATCGGTCTTGCGTTTTTGTCTTTTATAAGGTATCTATCATAAAGGGTTTTTATACCAAGGTATGTAAATTGTAAATCTCTTTCTGGTTTTATATATGCGTTTAAGTCATCTAAGTCGTATTTTTCTTTAAGTCCTAAAAGAATTCTTCCTTCTTTTTCACCTTTTATAAAATAATCTCTTAAATGTGGGTATTCTTTACTAGGATTTACTTTGTGATAAAGGTCATATAAAAAAAGTCTAGCTGCAACATAAGTCCAGTTTGGTCTGTCAATGTCTATTTTATCAACTGCTGTTTTTATAAGAGTGGTTTGGATTTCTTCTGTTGTTATGCCATCACGAAATTGGATTTTAGCGTCAAGCTCAAGCTCACTTTGGCTTACATTTTCTAAACCTTCAGTTGCTAAAGTAGTGTATTTTTTAATCTTTGAAATATCAAGTTCTTCAACACGACCATTTCTTTTTAAGACCTTCATTTGTTCCCTTTATGTTTGTGATTTTTTATAAATTTTGGTAAATTTTGATAACCAAAAAAGAAGATGTATTGTATCCTTTTGGCATTAAAAATAACTAAAAAAAATGAGAGATTTTATGGCTTACAAGTTTAAGAAAATTTTTATCAAAACCCCTACAAAAGCTTATTTATACTTATATAAAGAGATGGGGGTAAGCCTAAGCAAAGCCCAAAGTTTATTAGATAAAGGGTATTTGAAAAAAGATGGAATTGTATGCAAAAAAAATGACATAATTTTTGGGGAATGTGAGTTTTTGGTTTATGAAAACAAGCCTCGCGGGATAGATATAATTTATGAAAATGAAGATTTTGTTGTAGTTGATAAAGAAAGTTTTGTATTAACTCACCCAAACGGAAGAAATTGTGAATATAGCTTATGTGATGATTTGTGGGATAGATATGGCAAAGAATGTAGCGTAGCACATAGGCTTGATTTTGAAACTAGTGGGGTTTTATGTGCTGGAAAAAACGCCCAAGTAAGCAAAAAACTAAAAGAAATTTTTGCTAAAGGCGAAGTAAAAAAAGAATATCTAGCTGTGGTGCGTGGAGAGTATGAAGATATGCTAAAAACCTTTGGTAAAAGTTTTTGTGTAAATGAGCCTTTAATGCTTACAAATAATGAAAATGATTTTAAAAATAAAATGATAGTAGATGAAAACGGCAAACAAAGTTTAACTTTTTTTGAGCTTTTAAGCCCTTTTGATGATGATTTGACGCTTGTTTTAGCAAAACCTATCACAGGTAGACAACACCAAATAAGAGCACATTTGTTTCATATGAAACATCAAATTTTAGGTGACATTATATATGGTTTTAGTAAGACTCAAACGCAAAATTATTTGGATAAAATTATGAGCGAAGAACAAAGATTTGAGCTTTTAGGGGCAAAAAGACTTTGTCTTCACGCAAGTAGTATTGAGTTTGCATATAACGATAAAGTTTATAAAATAAAAAGCAAAAAAGATATCATAAGCGAGTTTAGACAAGCTATTTGTAAATAAACTTATTTAGGATTTTACTAAACAAACGAAATTTATAAAAGGAATAAGATGATAAATGTGGTAATTTATAATATTTTTAAAAGTATTAGCGATTTGTCTAAGCTTATGATTTTTTTGATTTTAATTTATTTTGAAAATAATACTAATAAGATTTTTTGGGTTGGGGGATTTGTTTTGGGTGCGGTTTTGTTTTGGATACTTATGAGATTTTTTAAAAAAGATTTTTTGTATTTAAATCATTATAGATTTTTTAACCTTTGTTATGGTGTAAGTTTTACAAGTGTTGTTATGGGGGTGTTTTTTAACGCTATAAGAAGCACACCAAGTTTTAGTGTTTATTATACTAGTGGGGTTTTATTTATAATCGGAATAATTGGAAAAATAATTTTTACTAGAGTTAAAAGTTAATTTATAACCAAATTTCGTTTGTTTATATACTATTTTATTAATTTCATGACATCTTATAAAGCTTCAAGTTAGATAAATTTTGTTAAAGTTTTACTTGTTGATTTTAGGAGTTATGAATGAATTTTTTACCATCAAAGGATACTTTGCAAAAATTTGCAAAAGATTATGATATAGCACCGATTAGTTGCGAGATATTATCTGATTTTTCTACGCCGATTAATA
>CAZYDK010000126.1:0-4028 GCA_964646025.1 uncultured Campylobacteraceae bacterium
TCCATGATGATTGTTGTAGCAAGTCTACCTATAATTCTTGGGCGTTTGGGTTTATCAATGCTACATATATCCAGATTAGAATTTTCTTCTTTTTTATCATATTTTTCCATGCTATTAATGCAGTCTTCTTCTCTCAACCCAACATAAAGTCCTTTGATATTGTTTTTACCGATTATATCTAAGGCTTTTAAAAATCTTCTGTGTTTTTGATGGTCTTCCTGGTTATCTTTAGTAGATGTGAACCTATAGTATAAAATATCTTCTAGATAGTCTAGCACTTGATGATAAGCATCTATAGGGTTAATATCATACTCAAAGCCGTGGTTACATTCTTCTTTATATTGCTCATAAATCTTTGCTTTATTGTCTATATTTTCTTTGTTGTCTATATTTTCTTTGTCAAATAGAGCTTTTTCATTATCATTTGTCGGTAATCTATAATGTTTTATGTTATACATTTGCTTTGTTATTTTAAAAAATTCAACATCACTCATCTTAACAAATTTATCATTGTTTTTAGACATTTGTTTTATACATTTAGCTCTAATCTCATCAATGCATATATATCCTAAAAGTCTATCTACAAGCTTTGACATGATATTATCACTTTGTATATATGCAAACAATGCTTCTTTTTCTCCTAAACCACCAGTTTGTAGTCTTGAGCCATATAGCATTTTTGTAAAATCAAAAGTTATGAAAGTATTGTTTACAGCCATAGGATAATAAACCCCATCGCCTTTTCTTTTTATGGCATAAGGATGGTCATAGTGGTATTCTAGCTTTAAAAATTGCAATCTTTCAAATTCGTTTTTTAGTTTTTCAAATTCTGTAATCCATGTTTTATCAATAATATCAATAATCCGATTAACGAAAACATTTAAAATATCTTCTTTAGGCGTAGACTTTTTAACAAAAACTTTTAAAACATCATTTTTAGGCTTAGGCTTTGTCTCTTTTGCATCATTTATAAAACTAATACCAGTTGCAACTGGCTCTATAAGAGCACTAAAAAGACCTTCATATTCGCTCAAACCATACAAAAGTTGATTAGCAATAATGATATGCACCAATTGGTTATAATCATATATATTGTTGATTTTTTTATCTAGTCTTTTTTTGATATCATCTATCTGCGATACTTTTATAAAAGAAAAATTTACACAACATGGTAATAAAAATATCTTTAGCTCATAGTTTGTAGGTTGTAAATTATCTTTAATGTTACATAAATAACTTGAAGTTGATTTTATAGCTTTGATTATATCTTCTATATCAACTTGAAATGGATATAACAAAGCTATATTGCCAAATATATGTTCTATAACATAATCGGTATTGATATTTTTGATGTTGTAGTTTGCAAACTCTTTAACTATATCATCTAGTTGCTGTTTGTTGCTTATTTCTTGGCTGTTAGTTTGTATTGCTTTAGCGATATTATCAGCATATTGTGTAACATCAAAAAAATCATTAGATATATGGTCTATGATTTCTTCTATGCTTATGATTTGTTTTTCTTTGCTTGATAATCTTTTTTTATGCTTTTTAGATAAACAAATATATGTATTGGTGTCTTGTATCTTTATAAGACTAGATATAAAATTTATATATGCATTATCATCTACAAATAAACTTAGCTTTTGAAATTGTATTTTTTTGTATTTTTGCTTGATATGAAAAAACACTGTAGTTAATAAAACTATATCTATTGGCGAGAGTTCAATTTCTTTTGTACTATTTTCTTTAGCAGTTTTTTCATCAATGCCTAGCATAAGAAATATATACTGATTTATATACTTTAATTCTTGTTGCGTATATTTAGCTTCATTAGATAGTATATCTGCTGTTTGAGCTGGTTGTTTAAAAAAACAATGAATATAATCAAAAGCTTTTTTATCTTCTTTAGAAAACCATTTAAAAGTATGGTTGATTTTATTATAATCATCTTCTTGTATATAAACAAAAGGACTTAAAGATAATACAAAAGGCTTGTCATCTTTTTCTTTTATGTTGATTTTATACTCGCTATAGTCTATAGCTGTTTCGTATTTTGTGTTGTCATCATTTTTAAACTTATATTGTTTACCGTAAATGATTTCATTGCCTAATTCTTTTATAAGTCTAGCGTGAAGTGCTGCATTGTTTTTATATGGTGCATTTGTTATGACAAGATAGTTTAATGGTCTTAAGGATGTATCTTTGTTAGCTTGTTTATCTAGTTTTATTAGTTGCACTAATTTACTTGAGTTAAAATTAGGGCTTTCTATGTATGATATATAATTTTTATTTGAATAATCATCAAATAAAGTTTTTTGAAAATGCCTATTGCCAAAAATATCAACATTAGAGCGTTTTGTGTTAAATGATAAATTTAGCTCACAATACTTATCTTTTATATCAAATGTGTTTTGTTCTGCTAATCTTACATAAATAGCCATATCCTTGCTAATATAGCTAGAACAATCAACAACTTTTGCTGCAAAGCCCGAATAATCTATCAAAATTCTATCATCTATAATCAAAAAATTACTAAAAGTATGATTGTTTAAAATCTCTATAGCTGGTGCTAAATCTTTGGTTAAAATCTCCGCAATAGGACCTGATATAGCATAAGTGTATTTATTGCTTGTCCATTCTATAATGTCATATAAAATCAAAATCCCTTGAACCATGCTGCCTTTAGACCTAAAACAAACAATATTAACTATATGCAAAAAGAATTTAACAACTTCTTTCCACATTTTATTACTACCATCGTTTTTAATAGTTTGCAGGTTAGCAAATAATTTTTCTTTACACTCATCTAAACTTTTGCATAAATTATCATAGCTTATAAATAAATTTAGCTCTTCATAGTCACTCAAGCTATCTTTAACTTTATCAAAAATATATTTTGTGATACATTGTTTTAACTCATCTAAACCACCATTTGTTTTTGCTAAGAATTTCTCAATCACTTCAGATATAGTTTTGTTTTTTACATGTTTTATGTCTGCTTCTTTTATAAGATGATTTACAAAATCATTTAAAACATTAAAAGTATTAGAATGAGTATTATAGATAGTTATATTTGTATGAGATTTGGTATATTCTTCATAAACTATTGTCTTATTTCTACCCCTTTCATGTTCTGTGATTTCTTCTCTTTTAAAATACTCAATATCGTTTGAAAAAATATTGCCAATTTTATGTTTTTTATCAAAAACCATACTTTCGTTATTGTAGATATGAATAGATGCTTGTTTTTGTTTTAGTAAAAACAGCTTGATATAATACTCAATGCTATGTTTAGTATAATTGTCATCATGGCTAGGATTAAGGCTTTCTACTTTTTTGATTTGTTTAAAATCATTACAATACCAAGCAATATGCTTAGCGTTTTCAATAGATTTAGATATTTTAATTATTAGTGATGTTTTATTCTCTAAAATTTCTATATCATTCATTTTTACATACCACCCCTTGTTTGTCATAAACTATCACAAAATCATAAATATGATTTTCTTCTTTCAAATACTCATCTTGATTTTTAGCAAATTTTATATGTATCTTAGTAGCTTTTGCAGGACACATAAAATATCTAATATAAACATTACCATATGTATCATGCAAATCTTTAGAATACGAATAAAGCTTTTTAAAAAATCCTATACCATAATCTTTGTATTTATAGCCTTGATAATCTTTATTAAAAACTTTTGGTATGTTTCTTGGTATTATAAATATAAAATGTATAGTATCGTTGCCAAATTTTAATTTGCATTCACAAATCTTATTTTGCTTATAATAATCTTTTGGCACTAAATTTCGTTTGTTTGACACTTCTTTGCAATGCTTGTCTACAAGCACTTCAAAATCATTAAAAAATTCTTGTTTATTATTCTTATAAAATAATTCATCATTGATATAAAATTTATTGATTAAAACATTATCCTTTTGCCCCTTACTAGACTTATAATGAAGTCTTAATACTGGTTGTTTAAACTCTTGTAAATGTTCTTTACTATCCCCTACTCCATCTTGAT
>CAZYDK010000127.1:0-3991 GCA_964646025.1 uncultured Campylobacteraceae bacterium
TTGATGAATTAGGCGAGTTAGAAGATGAAGCATTAGCTCAAACAAACGAAATTTTAGATGATAATTGTGATAAATATGTGGGAGATAATTTCTCTTTAGCAAGTAGTATAGATGAGCTTGATGAAAACCACTTAAGATATGCTTTAGGGGAGATAAGCGATGATGAGTTTAAAAAGTCATTTAAACTAGATGAGCCGCTACAAGAAGAAGCTAGTAAAGAAGTTACTCCTATCAAGGGTGATGTAACAGATAACAAAACTACTGTAAATGTAAGTCATACTGAAGCTAGTAGCGTTGATGATTTGGCAAAAAATATATCAAATGCTATTTTAGGTATAGATAAGAGCTTATTAAAAGATATAAGCATTTCTATAAATATACATTTTAAGGACTAATATGGCGTGTTTAATTATATCAGGTCCAAGTGGTGCTGGAAAATCAACACTTTTAAACAAGCTTAAAAATGAGTTTGATTTTTACTTTTCTATCTCTTCTACTACTAGAGCTAAGCGTGAGGGTGAAATAGATGGAGTTCATTATCATTTTATAGGCAAAGAAGAGTTTGAAAAGGGTATAGAAAATGGACAATTTTTAGAATACGCAAATGTTCATGGAAATTATTATGGCACTTCATTGCTTCCTATACAAAAAGCTTTAGATGAGGGTAAAAGTGTAATTTTTGATATAGATGTGCAAGGCTATAAAATAGCTAGAGAAAAGCTAAAAGGAGATTATATTTCAGTTTTTATAATGCCTGTATCGCTTACGGAGTTAGAGCATAGATTAAAAAATCGTAATTCAAACGATAGCAACGTATCAACTAGACTTAAAAATGCTATAGATGAAGTATCTTGTATATGTGAGTATGATTTTGTTATTATAAATGATGATTTAGATACGGCTTATTATGAGCTAAAACAAATTTTTATAGCTACAGAATTAAAAAAATTAACTAAAATAAAAAAAGAAATAATTTTATCTTGGAATAAAGGAGATTAAATGGGATTTGGAAGCGGATGGCACTGGCTTATAGTATTAGCTGTTATTGTTTTACTTTTTGGTGGTAAAAAATTACCTGAACTTGCAAAAGGTCTTGGTAAAGGTATAAAAACTTTTAAAGAAGAAATGGCAGAAGATGATACTAAAAAAATAACAAAAGATGAAACATCATCAGATAGTAAAACAGAGATAAAAAAAGACGAGGAGTCTAAAGCTTAATGAAAGAAAATATAGCTTTAAAATTAAAAGAGGTTTTTGATAAAGATTTTGTTTTAGAAAACCCAAAAGATAGAAATTTAGCACATTATGCTATGCCTTGTTTTATGATGGCAAAAGAGTATAAAAAAGCTCCAAACATCATAGCTAAGGAAATATGTGAAGAATTAAATGCTAAAAATCTTGATTGTTTTGAAAGCATTGAAAATGTCGGCGGTTATGTAAATTTTAAGCTTAGCCTTGAGTATTTAAATTCTCTTGCTAATGTTGCGTTAAATAAAGAAGAAGACTATGCAAAAGGTAGCCAAAAAGACAAAACATTTTTACTTGAGTATATAAGTGCAAACCCAACAGGACCGCTTCACATAGGTCACGCAAGGGGTGCTGTTTATGGTGATAGTTTAAAAAGAGTGGCTAGACATTTAGGGTATAAATTTGATACAGAATACTATGTAAATGATGCTGGAAATCAAATAGCACTTTTAGGTACATCAATAGCACTTGCAATTGAAGATAATATCTTAAAATCAAACCCAACTTATCCAGAAAGCTATTATCGTGGCGAATATATGGATGAATTAGCAAAATATTTTTATGATAAATATAAAGATGATTATAAAAACAATTTAGAAATTATCTCAAAAGAAGCAAAAGACATAGTTTTAGATGAGATAAAAAAGACTTTAAAAAGTTGCGGTATAGAAATTGATAGCTATGTATATGAGACAAGTTATCTTGATAAGTTGGACCAAACACTAGATAAGATAAAAAAAGCTGGTGGTTTATATGAAAAAGACGGCAAGGTTTATATAGCGTCTTCAAAATACGGCGATGATAGCGATAGGGTTGTTATTAAAGATGATGGAAAAGGCACATATTTAGCTTGTGATATAGTTTATCACGCAGATAAGCTTGGTCGTGGTTATAGTCAAAATATAAACATTTGGGGAGCAGACCATCACGGATATATAGCTAGGGTAAAAGCTTCTTTAAAGTTTTTAGGTTTTGATGATGAAAAGCTTGAAGTGATTTTAGCTCAAATGGTAAGTCTTTTAAAAGATGGTAAGCCGTTTAAGATGAGTAAGCGTGCAGGAACATCAATTTTAATGAGTGATATCATTGATGAGATAGGAAAAGATGCGCTTAGATTTATGTTTTTGAGTAAAAAATGTGATTCTCAATTTGAATTTGATTTAAGCGATTTGAAAAAAGAAGATAGCTCAAACCCTGTTTTTTATATAAATTATGCTTACGCTAGAATTAATCAAGTTCTTGCAAAATCAAACTATAACAAAGATGATGTGTTAGGTGTAGATTTTAAAAACTTAAGCGTTGAAGCTAAAAATATACTTTTTGAAAGTTTGATTTTAGAAGATGTTTTAAATGACGCTTTTAATTCTAGGTCTTTAAATAAAATTTGTGATTATCTTAAAAATTTAGCAAGCAGTTTCCATAGATTATATAATGATGAAAAAATCGTTGGAAGTGATTATGAAAAAGAATATCTAAAGCTATATTTAATGATAGCTCTTAGCATAAAAACAGCATTTAATTTAATAGGAGTTGATGCTAAAAAAACAATGTAAAAGGAAGTTTATGAATAATAACGATGAACTTAGTGGGCAAAACAAAGCCCACTTAAAACACTCACACAAATCTTCTAAAAAGCACCCACATCATAAAGCTCATTTTAGCCATAAGTTTGAAAGTTATTTATTTTTATGTGTTTTGGCTTTTTGCTCTTATGCTGTAAGTGAACTTGCGATTTTTAAAAGATTTGGTATATCTGCACTTATAGTTGCTGTTATACTTGGTGCTGTGATTGGTAACTTTGCTCATCATAGCGTAAGGCTTCTTAAAAAGACAGGTTCATTAAATGTATGCACAAAACAGATTTTAAGGCTAGGGATTATTTTATATGGTTTTAGAATAACATTTTCTGATATACAAAGTGTAGGTTTAAATGGTGTTTTATTATCATTTTTGATTGTATTTTCTACTTTTTTTATAGGGCTTTTGATTGGAAAAATACTAAAAATAGAATTTAAAGAAAGCGTTTTGATAGCTAGTGGTAGCAGTATTTGTGGGGCAGCTGCTGTTCTTGCTAGCGAAAGCATTACAAAAGGTGGAGCAGCAAAAGTGGCTGTTGCTGTATGTACGGTGGTAGTGTTTGGAACGCTTGGTATGTTTTTATTACCATTTTTTTATAATCTTGGTGTTTTTGGTTTTGATAAACTTCATATGGGATATTTTATGGGAGTCACTTTGCATGAAGTAGCTCACGCAGTAGCTGCTGGAGCTGCTGTTGGAGATGAGGCTGGAGGTGCTAGCGTTATTATTAAGATGATAAGAGTTTTAATGCTTGTTCCTTTTTTACTCATGTTAAGTCCACTTATGTTAAGGTTTGACAAAGGTAGCCAAAAGGCTTCTTTTGTGTCAAATATACCTTGGTTTGCGATAGGTTTTTTGGTGGCTACAGGCATTAGCTCTTTATCATTTTTTAACACAGAATTTAGCTTAAATATGATAAAACCCACAATTGAATTCATAGATACATTTTTACTTAGTCTTGCTATGGTTGCACTTGGAGTAAATATAAGAAAAGATACTATATCAAAAGCAGGAGTAAAGCCGTTTATAATGGCTATACTTTTATGTGTTTGGCTTGTTTGCTTTGGTGCTGTTATGGTAAAAGTTTTGATGTAGTAAATTTCGTTTGTTTTAAGGAACCCCCATGAAAAAGTTATTAATATTTTTCACACTAATTAGCATAATA
>CAZYDK010000128.1:0-3972 GCA_964646025.1 uncultured Campylobacteraceae bacterium
TTTGCTAAGCTTTGCTGGATTTTGCACTCATTTAGGCTATCAAGACTAGAGGTTATCTCATCTAAGATTAAAACCTTAGCGTTTTTTAAAAACGCCCTTGCAATGCCTATTCTTTGTCTTTGTCCACCTGAAAGAAGCTGTCCGTTTTCGCCTATTTTTGTATGAATTCCATTTGGCAAATCCTTTACAAAATCCATACAATTTGCTAATTCCAAAGCCTTTAAAACCTCGTCATCACTAGCGTCTTTTTTGCCAAATCTTACATTTTCTAACACACTATCATCAAACAAAAGCGTTTCTTGAAATACCACTGAAATATGCTTATAAAGGCTAGTTAATGATACATTTTTTATATCTTTACCACCTAAACATACATTGCCATCATTTGCATCATATAGCCTTGCAACAAGCCTTAAAATCGTGCTTTTACCACAACCACTAGCTCCTACAAGTGCCGTTACTTCGCCTTCATTTGCAATAAAACTAACATTTTCTAAGATATTTTTATCACTATATGCAAATGTTACATTTTTAAACTCCACCCCAAAGCTATCAAACTCATAATCACTCCCACCAACAAGCTTAGTTTCATAAATCTCATTAAGTCTATTTATCCTTGGGCTTAGATGATAAATCTCAAGCAAACTTTCACTACTTAAATCTATCATTTCTTTAAGCTTAATCGCAGCTAAGATATATCCTAAAACATACACCACGCTTATATTGCTAAAAAGTGCCACCACAAGCACAATAGCCAAAGATATAAAAGAAAAAAATGATGAAATCGCCATTATTTTTATGCCAAAATTATTTGCCTTTAGCTGTTCTTGTTCGCTTAAATCTAGCATATTTTTAAGCTTAGTTTTATAAATCTCAGTCTTGTTAAAAGACTTGATTTCATTGTTTAGCTCAATACATTCTTGATAAGCCTCGCTATTTGCTCTAAGCCTTTTATAAAAATCTTGATTTTTTAAAATCGCTTGTTTTTTATAAACAAATAGCACCAAAAATCTCACAACATTTGGCAAAATCACAGCCAAACCTAAAGCCAAATCCCCTAAAATAAGCATTATCATAAGCAAAGGTATGAAAAAATACAAAGCATAAATTTTTGGCACACTATGAGAAAGTGCGTTTTCTAAAGTCTTTACATCTTGCATGATAATTTGTGCCAAATCAGATAGATTTTTCTTAGCAAAATAACTATATGGCAAGTTTTTTAGCCTTTCAAAAAGACTAATTCTAAGCCTCGCACTTTCTTTATAAGTAGCCTTATATGTTAGCTCATATTCATAGCATTTAAACACAAAAAGCAAAACTAGGCTAATGATACAAAGTGCTATGATAAAGGCTTTTTGAGTGCTAACTTGCTCTAGCACGATTTTAGCTAAAAGCATAAGATTTACCACACAAATCATACTCATAACAAGCACCAAAAAGCTAAAAATACTAGCCTTTAGCACTGATTTTGCTCCATTATCACTTAATGCAAAATGCTTTTTAAAATGCTTTATCATGATATCCTCCATTCTTTTGTAAGCTTATATAAATCAAGCATTTTTTTAAACTCGCCATTTTTTGCCACAAGCTCAGCAAATCCCCCACGCTCAACCACCTTAGCGTCCTTTAGCACGATGATTTCATCTACATTTTTAAGGCTAGTTAGCCTATGAGCTATTAAAATCGTGGTTTTATCTTTTGAAATATCTTTTATATTTTTTAGGATTTTTAGCTCATTTTCTATATCAAGGCTTGATGATGCCTCATCAAATACTAAGATTTTAGAGTTTTTAAGCATTGCTCTTGCTATTGCTAGGCGTTGTTTTTGCCCGCCTGAGAGTGAAATTTCGTTTGTTTTGGTATGCTCTTTATTTTTATAATTTTTTATAAACTCAGAGTGTCTTAAAGCATTCATCACTTCATCATGCTTTGCGTTTTCTTTTGCAAATGCTATGTTTTCATAAATGCTAGTTTTAAATAATTTTGGGTCTTGAAATACAAATGAAATGGCGTTGTTTAGGGCTTCTTGGGTGTATGAGTTTATGGGTTTTGAGCCAATTAAAATCTCACCTGAGCTTAGCTTATATGAGCCGTTTAAAAGCCTTACTAAAGTGCTTTTACCTGAGCCACTAAGTCCTACGATAGCATAAACTTTGCCTTCTTTTAGCTTTAGGCTAAAGTCTTTAAAAATAGGGGTTTTATCATAAGAAAAGCTTATGTTTTTATACTCAATTTCATAGTTTTCAAAGTGCGTTTCATTGCCAAAAGGACTTTTTTGCATTTTAGAACAAATTTTTTCAAGGGCATTTATGGCATAGTTTGCACTAAAGATATTTGAACTTGCGTGCATTATTCTCATAATAGATACAAAAATCACACCCAAAATAAGCAAAATCAAAGCAAGTTCAAGCACAAAATTTGCACTTTCTTCATAAAAAGCCAAAATCACGATAGGCACAGCCCCTAAAAACGCCCATTCATATATCACATAAGGATATTTGCAAATTTTAGCGTATTTATAAGCGTAGTCTGAGTATCTTAAAATGCTTTCTTCTAGGGCTTTTGGCAAGGTTATATCAAAAAGCTTGATAACGCTAATCCCCCTTATATACTCAACGCTTTTTGCACTCAAATCCTTTAAGCTATCTTCATAAACTTGCATAAAGCTAGTTTCGCCACCCATAAGTTTTTTCATTATCAAAAACGCAAAAACCACAAAACCAAGCACTATCAAAAAGACCTTAAGACTAATTATAAACGCTAAAACTAGCATAAAAATAGGCATTAAAACAGCCACCCCAAAATCAGGTATAAGATGAGCTATCGCTGTGTGCGTCATCGCTGCGTTATCATCAATGCTTTTTCTAATAATGCCACTTTGATGAGTGTCAAAAAAGCTTGAACTTGCGTTCATTATGCTATCAACGCCTTTTATTCTTAGGTTTTTCTCAACCCTAAAACCAAGTATATGCGAGTAAATGCCTGAAAAATAATAAGCAAGTCCTCCAAGCGTTAAAAACACGCAAGTAGCGATGATTAAAGGCTTTTGCAAAACTCCATTTAAGATAAAGTCTTTTAAGATTAAATAGATATAAAATTGCCCTAAAAACACAAAAAATGCCGATAAAAACGAGCAAAAAAGTGCAAAAAATGCGTAGATTTTAACGCCATTTGCGTAGGCTAAGATTTTTTTATAAAGCATTGCTAGCTCCTTTTAAAAGCGTTTTTATAAGTAGTTTTATAAGCTTTTCGTTTTTTATGAAATTTTCTTTTGCGTTTAGTGAATTTGCCCCTAAAATTAAAGAGTTTATAAAATCAGTCAAAAGGTCGTAATTTTGCATAATGCAGCTTGTATCATCAAAAGTAGCTAGGAATTCTTTTTTGTTTTCAGCCTTTAGCTCGTTAAATAAGCTTTCAAGCTTAGGGCTATCTTTTTTGGCATATAAAAAATCCACATAAATATCCATAAAAGGATTATCATCAATGATTTTTTTAAAAATCTCATTTGCATAAAAATCAAGGCAGAATTTATTTCGTGTATTTTTGTTTTGATTTTTCAAACAAGTGACATTTGGGGGATTTTGGCTTTTGTTATTTGGGCTAGTTTGCTCTTTTAAACAAGTGATATTTGTTGGATTTTTTTCATTATTTGGCTCATTTAGGCTTTGTTTTATAATATCAACCCTATATTTAATACCTAAAATCATCAAATCATGCAAAATATCAATTGTGTTTTGGTAATGATAATAAACCCCACCTTTTGAAAGCTCACAAGCTTTTACAATGTCCTCCATCGTGGTATTAGTAAATCCAAGTTGCTTAAAAACCTGCATTGAGCTTAGCAAAATCTGCTCTTTTCTCTCATCTTTACTAAGTCTTATTCTTTTAGTCTCTTTTGCTTGGTTAAGAGGTTTGTTTTTTGTAGATTTTGTTTTAGTTTTTAATAAATTAGGCTTATTTTTAGGCTTTAAA
>CAZYDK010000129.1:0-3926 GCA_964646025.1 uncultured Campylobacteraceae bacterium
TAAGGAAAAATATGGATAAAAAAGAACTTTTAGTAATAAGCAATATTGATAATTTTTTATACCCTTTTATGATAGCTCCGATTATCATAAAAGATATACCAACGATTGAAGCTATACAAAATTATGAAAGTGATGAGATAATCATAGTTCCTTCAAAAAATGAAAGCAAAGACATAAAAAACCTTTTTAAAGCTGGTGTTGTTGGAAATATCTTAAGAGTTGTAAATCTTGATGATGGTAGCATAAAAGTGCTTTTTCAAGGTAGTTATAAAGCTATCGTTAGTGAGTTTAAAAAGGACAAAAACTTTGGCATAATAGCTGTTTGTGAGCCTATCGTTATGGAGAGTTTGTCTTCAAAAGAACGCCTTGCTTTACATGAAATTATCTTAGAATACCTAGAAGATGTGGTAAAACAAGACCAAAACATAATCCCATACGAGCTTTTAAAAACCATAGAAGAAACAAACGACCTTGATAAATGTATAGACCTTGTAGCAAATATTTGCAAGATTGAGAAAAAAGAACTTTTTGAGCTTTTTATAAACCCAAGCGTAAAAGATAGAGCGATAAAGCTTATAGATATTCTTAAAAAACGCACCGAAATGCTAAAATACAACAAAAAGCTAAAAAAAGAAGTAAATGCAAAGCTTGAAAAAACAAACAAAGATTATTTTTTACGCCAACAATTAAAACAAATCCAAGCAGAATTAGGCGACATCGCTCAAAAAGATGAAGAGATAGAAAAATACAACAAGCTTTTAGAAAAGAAAAAGCCTTATATCTCATCAAATGCCTATAAAGAGATAAAAAAACAAATCCAAAAACTAGCAAGACAAGGACAAGACACATCAGAAAGTGCTGTGCTTCAAACTTACATTGAAACGGTTTTAGAAATCCCTTTTGAAGTATGCAAAGAAGAGCCTTTTTCTTATGAGGATTTAAAACAAGAATTAGCTAAAAACCATTATGGTCTTAAAGAACCAAAAGAGCGTATTGAAGAGTTTTTCGCTACAAAAACTATCCTAAAAGAAAGAAAGGTAAAAGATAGTATAAGAACGATTTTGTGTTTTGTAGGACCTCCTGGTGTTGGTAAAACTTCACTTGCTATATCAATTTCAAAAGCACTTAAAAAAACTATGCATAGAGTTGCACTTGGTGGGCTTGAAGATATAAACGAGCTAAAAGGTCATAGAAGAACTTATGTAGGAGCTATGCCAGGACGCATAGTGCAAGGGTTTATTGACGCAAAAACTATGAATGTTTTGTTTGTTTTAGATGAGATAGACAAGCTTTCAAGCTCATACAAAGGCGACCCTGCGTCTGTGTTTTTGGAGCTACTTGACCCAGAGCAAAATGATAGCTTTAGAGACCATTATCTAAACTTTGATATAGATTTATCAAATGTTGTGTTTATAGCTACTGCAAATGATATTTCACGCATACCAGCAGCACTAAAAGACAGAATGGAGATAATCACTCTTTCATCTTATACGCAAGTAGAAAAATACCACATAGCAAAAGAACACCTTATAAAATCAGAGCTAGAAAAACACGCCATAAAAGATAATGAGCTAGTGTTTAAAGATGATGCAATTGAGCTTATGATAGAAGAATATACCCGTGAAGCAGGGGTTAGAAAGCTAAAAGAACAAATAGCAAAGATTTGTAGGAAATTTAACAAGCAAATGCTTGATGGTAAGAAAAAACTAACCATAAACAAACGAAATTTAGATGAGTTTTTAGAAAAAAAGGTCTATGAGCAAAACAAATGCGACAAAGAGCCAATCGTAGGTCAGATAAACGGACTTGCTTATACAAGCGTTGGCGGAGATTTGCTTAAAATTCAAGCTATTATGTTTGATGGTAAGGGTGGTTTTGAGCTTACGGGAATGCTTGGCGATGTGATGAAAGAAAGTGCAAAAATAGCACTAAATGTAGCTAAAAACTATATAACTTTAAACAAATTAGCAAAAGTAGCTTATGATAAGAAAAACATCTTTTTACACGCACCAGATGGAGCTACTCCAAAAGATGGTCCTAGTGCGGGTCTTGCTATGGTTTGCGTACTAACTTCTTGTATAAGTGGTAAAAAACTAAGACAAGATATAGCAATGACAGGAGAAGTTGATTTGCTTGGCAATGCCTTACCAATAGGCGGTCTTAAAGAAAAGCTAATCGCAGCTTATAAAGCAGGGGTAAAAGAAGTTTTCTTGCCACGCAAAAACGAGCAAGATTTAAAAGAAGTGCCAGAAGAAGTAAAAAAAGCACTAAAAATCACTTTAGTAGATAAAGTAGAAGAGATACTTAAAAAAGTGCTTATAAACAAGTGACATTTTCATAAACATACGAAATTTATATAAATTTCGTATGTTTGTGGGTTTATATGAAGGAATAAAATGATAAAAATAATGCTAATTGGAAAGCCAAATGTTGGCAAAAGTTCGCTTTTTAACCGCTTTGCAAGACGCAACATAGCAATAACTTCAGATGTAAGCGGAACCACTCGTGATACCAACCGCATAAAAATAAACATAAGCGGAAACGAAGTTATCATCGTAGATAGCGGTGGGCTTGATGAGGATACAGAACTTTTTAAAAACATCAAAAAACGCACTTTAGAAGAGGCTAAGGATGCTGATATTTTGCTTTATTTAGTAGATGGAAAAATGTATCCAAGCGATGATGATAGAGCGTTTTTTTATGAGATACTTAAACTTGGTAAAAAATCAGCCCTAGTGGTAAATAAAGTAGATAACAAAAAAGACCTTCAAAGAGCGTATGAGTTTGATAGCTTTGGTTGTAAAGATGTGTTTTTTATCTCAGCTACGCACAATAGTGGGATTGATGAGCTTTTGGATTATATAAGTGCGTATTTGCCAAAACACGAGCTAGAGCAAGATAATGATATGAGCCTTGAAGACTTTTTAGATGATGAAGAAGAGATTATACAAGAGTATGAAGATGAAGAAAAAGAGTATGTAGCTTATAGCGAAGATGCGTTTAAAAAAATTGATGAAAATCATATCCGAGTGGGGATTGTAGGGCGTGTAAATGTTGGAAAAAGCTCGCTTTTAAACTCCCTAGTAAAACAAAACCGCTCAGTAGTAAGCGATGTAGCAGGAACTACCATAGACCCAGTAAATGAAAGCGTTGAGTATAATGGAAAAGTGATTGAGTTTGTGGATACTGCGGGGATTAGGCGTCGTGGAAAGATAGAAGGCATAGAAAGATACGCATTAAACAGAACGGAAAAAATGCTAGAAAACGCTGACATAGCACTACTTGTGCTAGATAGTAGCGAAGATTTTAACGAGCTTGATGAAAAAATCTCAGGGCTTATAGCAAAGCATTGTTTGGGCGTTATCATCGTGCTAAATAAATGGGATTTAAAACAAAAAGATGATAAAGAGTTTGATAAGCTTTGCAAATCAATAAGGCTTGATTTGTTTAAGCATATAGCTCACGCTCCTATCATTTCAGTATCTGCTCTAACTCATAAAAGAGTGGATAATATTTATAAGCTTATTTTTGAAGTGTATGAAAACTATATCCAAAAAATCCCAACTTCAAAACTAAATGCTTTGATAGAAGAGGCGACAAAAGCTCATCCACTCCCGCATGATAAAGGAAAGCTTGTAAAGATTTACTATGCAGCTCAGTATGATATAGCACCACCAAAAATAGCTTTGGTTATGAATAGACCAAAAGCACTGCATTTTTCATACAAAAGATATCTTGCAAACAAACTTAGAAGCGAGTTTAATTTTAGCGGAGTGCCACTACTTATCAATTCTCGCTCAAAAAACCAAAGAGAAAAACAAGAAGAGAAGTTTTAAACTTATATCAAACAAACGAAATTTAATTTTTTTGTATAAATTTCGTTTGTTTAGATGTTATATTCTTTATTTAAATATAATTTTATGAAT
>CAZYDK010000130.1:0-3888 GCA_964646025.1 uncultured Campylobacteraceae bacterium
GTGCGTCATCAACTCTATCTTTTTTCTCTTTCATTTCAGTTTCAGTTGCAGCACCTACTTTGATAACCGCTACGCCACCGCTTAGTTTTGCTAAACGCTCTTGTAATTTTTCTTTATCATAATCACTTGTGGTTTCAGCGATTTGAGCTTTGATTTGTGCTATTCTAGCGTCTATGTTAGCTTTTTCGCCTTTTCCGTTTACGATTGTTGTATTGTCTTTATCTATCACTATACTTGCAGCATGGCCTAAATCTTCCAAAGTAGCACTCTCAAGCGTTCTTCCCATTTCTTCACAAATCACATTTGCGCCTGTAAGGATTGCTATATCTTCAAGCATAGCTTTTCTTCTATCACCAAAACCAGGAGCTTTTACTGCACTTATATTTAAGACACCGCGAAGTTTATTTACAACCAAAGTTGCTAGCGCTTCACCTTCTATATCTTCAGCTATGATTAAAAGTGGGCGTGAAGTTTTTTGAACTTGCTCAAGTACAGGTAACAAGTCTTTTAGGTTTGTAATTTTCTTATCAAAAAGTAAAATCAGTGGGTTTTCAAGCTCAACAGTCATTTTTTCTGCATTTGTTACAAAATATGGGCTTAGATAACCTCTATCAAACTGCATACCTTCAACCACATTTAACTCATCTTCCATAGATTTTGCTTCTTCAACCGTGATAACGCCATCTTTTCCTACTTTTTCCATAGCATCAGCTATAAGGTTTCCGATTTTTTCATCTGAGTTTGCTGATATTGTAGCTACTTGAGCGATTTCTTTTTTGCCTGCTACTTCACGAGCAAGTTTTTTAAGCTCTTCTACGATAGCTTCACAAGCTTTATCCATACCACGCTTTACTTCTACTGGATTTGCACCTGCAGTGATATTTCTTAGACCTTCTTTATAGATAGCGTGAGCTAAAACTGTAGCTGTAGTTGTGCCGTCTCCTGCTTGGTCTGCTGTTTTGCTCGCTACTTCACGAACTAAACTTGCACCCATATTTTCTAAAGAGTCTTTTAATTCTATTTCTTTAGCAACGCTTACGCCATCTTTTGTGATTGTTGGAGCACCAAAGCTTTTTTGAATTAAAACATTTCTTCCTCTTGGCCCCATTGTAACCTTAACTGCGTCTGTTAGCTTTTTTACACCTTCATAAAGTTTGTTTCTTGCTTCATCTGAATAAAAAATTTCTTTTGCCATAATTTATCTCCTATTTATTTTAATATACCAAAAATATCATCATAATTTAAAATCATATACTCATTAGCACCGATTTTAATTTCATTACCTGAGTATTTTCCAAATGCTACTTTATCCCCAACCTTTACATCTTTTATCTCATCGCTTACTGCAACAATCTCGCCTTGTTGTGGTTTTTCTTTAGCATTATCTGGTATAATTATTCCAGAAGTTGTAGTGTTAGAGTCTTCTAAGCGTTTTACTAAAACACGCTTTCCAAGTGGTTTAAAATCCATTGTAGATCCTTTCTATAATTTTTTGATTTTATCACTCTTTGTTTATGAGTGATAAAATTATGTCAAAAAATTATTTAAAAGTCAATAGTTTTTAAAAAACTTTAGTCTATAACACTAAACTTAATTTATATTTTATCACTAAAGGAAGTTTATGCTAAAAAAGATAGCTTATGGTTTTATAGCGCTTATAGTGGTGCTTTTGGTGGGAATTTATGTTGTTGCTTTTACTGATTTTGGTAATGGTATCGTAAAAAATAAAGCAAACCAAATCATAAAAGAAAAAACAGGTTTGAATGCTGAAATAACTAGATTTTATCTAAGATTTTCTAGACTTGAAGTAGATGCAAACCTTGATAATGCTGTATTTGCTAGTCTACAAAGCGACCTTAGTCTTTTTTCTTTAGGATTTAATGGAACGCTAAATGTAAAAGCAGATGATTTAACAAAAATATCTCCTATGCTTGATACTAAAATCTTAATTGATGGAGATTTTAAAGGCAAGGCAAGTGATTTTATAGCAAATATAAATGGGGTTTTGTTTGATAAAAAACTACATATTGATACGCATTTGATTGATTATAATCCAAGTATCATAAATGCAAATCTTGAACCACTTGAAATATCAAACTTTTTTGCATTACTTAAACAACCTAAATACGCAACAGGGCTTTTATCGTTTAATGCAAACGCAAAAGATTTAAAGCAAATAAACTTTAACTTAAAAGTAGAAAACATAACTCCTAGTGAAGATGCTTTAAAACTAGCGTTAGGAAAAGACTTAAAAGCATTAAAACAAATCAAAGTAAGCCAAAATGACTTTATCACAAACTTTAACGCTAATTTTGTAACAAAAGACTTAAACGCTGATGCGATAGAAGGAAAAATCAGCTTAGCAGACATTAGCAAAAACTATAGCATTAACCTAACTCCAAAAAATGTTAAGTTGCAAAATATAACTAGTGGAAATGACATAAACGCAAGACTTGATATAAACATCTTAAAATGGGATTTAATCAATAAGCTTTTTGCACAAAAAATCCCAAATGGTAAAAATGACGGCGTATTTGCTGATATAAAAGTGGATAAAAACTATAAGCAAATAGATATATCAACAAAAATCGCTAACTTTTTTATAAATGAAACTTCGCAAAACATCACATTTTCTCATAATCTAGCTTCAAATCAAAGCGAAATCAACATACCAAAATTAGGACTTTGGCACTTAAAATCATTTGGATTTGATGAAAATGTGAACATAAAAGCAAGTGCAAAACTAGACAACTTCAACCCTAGTTTGGCAAATGCTACAATCAGCACACTTGGAGCAAATATAATAGCTTCTTTAAAACAAAAAAGCTTAAGCGTAAATGCTAAAGATATAGACATATCAAGAGCTTTAAAAGCTGTATCGCAGCCAAATTATGCTAGTGGAAAAGCAAGTTTTGATGTAAAACTAAATGATTATGTAGCTTTAATTGGTGACGCTAGTTTGAACGCAAAAGCTATGTTAAACAATGATTTAATGAAAAAAGATTTTGGTATAAACACAGCGGGAAACAACGCAGTTGATTTTAACGCAAACGCAAAATTAAACAAAGATATAATCACATTTACTTCAAACCTATCAAGTGCATTTGCAAAACTAAACACAACAAATGGTAGCTATAATCTAAAAACAGGAAAAATGACCACAAACTACAATGCACAAAATGTAGACTATGCAAAAATCGGTGCTTTGGTTGATAGAAAGTTGCGTGGTAGTAGCGATTTTGCTGGAGATATAACATTTGATAAAAAACTAATCGCCACAATCAATAGTCAAAATCTTTTAAATGGTAGTTTAAATGCTAGTTTAAATGGCGATAAATTAAAAGCAAACCTTAAAAATATAGACGCTGCAAAACTAGCTTATACTTTATATATACCTGAACTTTATCTTGGAAAAGCAAATGGAAATGTAGATTTTGATATAGCGAAAAACTCTGGTAGCTTTAGTTTTGCTTTTGGAGAAGGAAGATTAAAACAAACAAAGCTTTTAACAGCTATTGATAAACTAGTAAAAGCAAATCTTGCAAACGAAGTAATCCAAAATGTAAATTTAAACGGAACAATGGCTAAAGAAATCATCAATTTTAATTTTGATACAAACTCTGCTAGATTTAAGCTTGTATCAAAAGGTGCTACTGCAAACACTAAAACAGAAAGCCTAAACGTTCCACTAAGTTTATTTTTAAACGGTAATGAATGGAAAAGCACTATAAAAGGAAGTTTTGCTGAGCCAAAATTTGCTTTAGATATGGATGATTTAAAACAAAAAGCTAAAGAAAAGGCAAAAGAAGAGATAAAAAAAGAATTGGATAAACACAAAGATGAATTAAAAGAAAAAGCAAACAAAGAGCTAAAAAAAGGTCTTGGAAA
>CAZYDK010000131.1:0-3883 GCA_964646025.1 uncultured Campylobacteraceae bacterium
TCTGTATCTTAGCATTCCGCTGATTTCTACATCTTTTATAGCTTCTTCTAAAGATACAGCTGCGTTAGCCATAGAAAATGAACCTGCTGCTAAAACTGCAGCTAAACTAAGTTTTGCTAGTTTCATAATTCTCTCCTTGAAATAAAAATGTAAGTGGCATATTAGCACAAAATAAGCTTAAAATAACTTAAAAGTAACAGAAACAAGTATCATAATGGTAAAAAATAACTATTTTTATACAAAAATAAACGAAATTTACCCCTATTTTTATCAAAATGATGTAAAAAAATAAAAATTAATTTTTGTAATTAATCTTACTTAAAGAATAAAAAAACGAGCATAAAAAAACCCAGCCTTTGAAAGCTGGGTCAAAAAGGAGTATGAATTTAATTAATTTTAAGAACGGTGAAATTATAAAAACACTTGGTTAATAAAAAGTAAATTACTTAGCTTTTTTCATAACAAAAATAAAATAAAACACAAAAGCTATAAAAATCACACCCGCACAAAGCTCGTAAATAGCACTAAAATCAAGCATTGGTTTAATAAGTCCTAAAACATAAGGACTAAGTCCTATACCAAAATCTAAAGATATAAAAAAACTAGAATTAGCAAGTCCTAGCTTATGTGGTGGGCATAGTTTAAGAGTAAGGGATTGGGCTGATGAGCTTGCATTTCCATAACCTAAAGCACAAAAAACAGCAGATATAAAAATCATATAAGGCAAATAAGCATTCGCAAGTAAAAGTAAAGATATAAACAAAAACACAATAGATGGTATAAGAATAAAATTTGCTCCCATTTTGTCAAAAATCTTACCTGCAATCGGTCTTGAAAAAACAGAAACACTAGCATAAATCACAAAAAACAAACTACCCGCAAAAGAATAAGCTTTATAATCCATAGAATGCAAACTATCAAGATATGAAGTGTATGAGCTCATATACACAAGTATGCCACCATAAGCAAAACCAAGCAAAAATACAACAAAACCTATACCTATGCTTGATTTTTCATAATAATTGTAAATGCTAAAACCTTTTTTGATAGCTTGATGATGATGTTTTTTATAATTTCTTACTTTTAGCAAAATAGCAGCTATAATTGATAGTGCAATACTAACTAAAGATATGATAAAACCAGTGTTAAACTCGCCCTTGCTCGCTAAATAAACAGCTAAAAAAGGTCCAAAAGCAGAACTTAAAACAACGCTAATGGCATAATAACCTATCCCAACACCCCTTTTTCTACTAGGGACAAGTCTAGCTACAACAGCACCCGCACCACAAGAACAAATCCCATAAAATATCCCACTAAAAAGCCTAATAAGTATGAGAGAAAAAACACCGTTTGTAAAAAGATAGGCACTGTTTGAGATAAAATAAAGCACTAATGATATAAGCATTGTTTTTTTGATGTTTATGGTATCTATGATAGAGCCAAAATAAAGCCTAGAAAATAAAGCACCGATTACAAATATACCACTAGCAAGACCAGCTATACTATCGCTAGAGTGTAAAACCTTTGTGGCATAATCATTGATAGAACTTGTGCTTATATAAAAAACAAAACATATAATAAAGTTTATTATAAAAACACAAATGAAGTTTTTGTTCCAGATGTTGTATTTTTTGGTAAGTGTCATTTGTCCTCCTTTTGTTGTTTTGAGGTTAAGGCATTGTTTATAATGTCAAGAGAGTCCATAAAAATATCTTTATAAGCTTTGTCTAGCAAAAGTAAAATCTCATCTTCGTATTTTTTTATGATAGTGTGATTGTGGGTAAATACTTCTTCTCCTTTTTGACTAAGCTTTATGTGTTTTTCTCTTTTATCTTCAGCTTTTAAAAACTCTAAAAAACCAAGCTTTTCTAGCTTATAAACACTGCGTGATAAAATGGCTTTATCCATATCGTAAAATTCGCAAATAGGCAAAAGAGTTGAACTTTCGTGTCTATTAAGATACATAAAAACACGCCAATCACTTGAGTTTAGATTGTATGGTTTTAAAACTTCATTTACATGAGCTAAGATTTTTCTGTTTGCGTAGGTAATTTTTTGAAAAAGCATAAAATCTCCTTTATAGATAGTTGATAGTATCAACTAAAAAAAGGGGATTTTACTTTTAAATATTTAAATAAAATTTAAACAAATCATTTAGATGTTAGTTTTTTAAAATAAACAGCACACGCATATGCAACAATAGCTATAAAACAAAGATAAATCCCACCACCTAAAGACCAAATGCCTTTTATGGTTATAGCTTTTTCATTAAGATTTAAAAGAAGCATAGGAGTGATAGCTCCTGCTATAGCGTAAGCTATGTTATAGCTAAAACTAATACCGCTAAATCTTACACTAGGTTCAAAAATTTCGCACATAAAAATCGGTGCAAAACCCACAACTCCAGTAGAAAAACAAGCTACAAGGTAAAACATAGCAAGTAAAATAAGATTTTTTCCAACATAAAGCTCATAAAAATAAAGACCACAAAACACAAATAAAACTATAGCAAAAAACTTACAAGTCCCACTAGCACCAAAGCTATCAGATAACGAACCAGCTACAACAAGACCAATAAGCATCATCAAAACGCCACCCATTTGTAAAATTGTGTTTGTGATGGGGTCAATTTGAACTAATTTTATAGTGTAATTTGGTATCAAAAGACACAAAATCATAACACAAGCTGTTAAAACACAAGTAATCATCATAGATAAAACAATGCTGTGTTTATATTCTTTCACAACTTTTTTGAGTGGAAAAGTTGCAAGTTGTTTTTGTTCTTGTAGTTTTTTAAACACAGGTGTTTCACTTAAAAATCTACGCAAATAAACACTGCAAATCCCAAAAATACCGCCTATAGCAAATGGTATTCTCCATGCAAAATCTATCATTTGTTGTTCTGTAAATATAGCTTGTAAAATAAGCTTAACACCAGAACCAAGAAGTATCCCACCAGCAACACCGCAAGTAAGTAATCCTAAAAAAAGACCTGTTGAGTTTTTTGGGCTATGTTCTCTTACAAAAACCCATGCACCAGGTAATTCTCCACCGATAGCAACACCTTGCAAAATCCTAATGAAAAACAAAATTATGATAGCAAGATAACCTATATGATGATATGTAGGCATTATAGCTATAACAAAAGTTGGTATAACCATAAGCAAAATACTAAGCATAAACATATTTTTACGACCAAATTTATCACCAAAGTGAGCCATAATAATACCACCTAAAGGTCTTGCTAGATATGCAGCTGCATACGCTCCGTAAGCGTTAAAATCTTGCCATGCAGGGCTAAGCTCTTTTGGGAAAAAATGTGGTGTAAAATAAGACATAAAAAATACAAAAATAACAAAATCATAAAACTCAAGAGTGCCACCTAAAGCACTAAGACACAATGTTTTGGCTTCTTGCTTGCCTATGGTTTTTGAAGAACTGTCATTCATATTACTCCTTTTGTGTATAGTTTTAGGCTGACTACTAGATATAAAGCCTAGAAACTAAAGCGTTCTTAAAATAATGCAAAGCATTCTATGGTTGTTTGTTTAAGCTTAGCTTAGCGTATGGGCAAAAATGCTTTAAAAATAAAATTAAATAACATAAATTACACAAATTAATAAAATTTATATGGTTTTAGTTTAAATTTCGTTTGTTTAGGTGGGTTTTTATGGCAAACTTTACCAAATGTTATTTTTATAAACGCCTTTTTAAAGCCAATTTGACAAAAACCCCTTTAAAACCAACTAGACTAGAGAATTAATTATGGGGCGACTGCGTCGCCTTGTGACGCTTTTTATATGTAAAGTTTTTTGTGGATAAATTTTACTAAACGCTTTTTAAAAGCAAATTTCGTTTATTTGATGGGGATATATCGTGGTTG
>CAZYDK010000132.1:0-3843 GCA_964646025.1 uncultured Campylobacteraceae bacterium
TTTATGATAAAGCAAGTGAGTTAAGCAATCACGCTATAAGTAGAGACGCTTTTGGTTGTGAAGGCAATGTCGGGTATTTTTATGATGTAAATGATATAGGGCTTGATTATTCTATATCACAAGTTGATGCTATTTTTGCTTTAAATCTTTTAAACAAATATCAAGACCATATAAAAGCAAGACAAGAAATAGCAAAGATTTATGATGAAGCATTATCAAAATGTGAGCATGTTAAAACACCTATAAATAAAGGTGAGCACATTTATACAAGATATATTGTAAAGGTTGATAAAAACCGTGATGCTTTTGCTAGAAGTTTGCAAAAGCTTGGTATTTTTACAGGTCTTCATTATATACCTGTTCATCTTTTAAGTTATTATAAAAGCAAATATAACCTTAAAATAAATGATTTTCCAAATGCGCTTAAAAACTATCAACAAATCTTAAGCTTGCCTATGTATCCAACGCTAACTAAAAGCCAAGCACATAGGGTTTGTGAAGCTGTTTTGGATATTGATAGTAAAAGTATCTAAACAAACGAAATTTATAAAAAATGAGTTTTATAGATAGATATTTTTTTAATCCTAGTTGGTGGCAAAAGATTATCATTTTTTTACTTTTGCCATTTTCTTTTTTGTATGCTTTTTTTTCTTTTTTAAATAATCGTTTTAAAAAAAAGATAGATTTTAAAATCCCAATCATTAGTATAGGAAACCTAAGTGTAGGTGGCAACGGCAAAACCCCAGTAACAAAAGCTATAGTAAAGCTTTTTGATGATAAAAAAGTTTTTGTAATTTTGCGTGGATATAAAAGAAAAAAAAGTGGAACTTTTTTAGTAAAATTAGATGATGATATAAAATGTGATGTGTATGATTGTGGCGATGAAGCTTATGAATACGCTTTATTTACAAAAGCAAATGTAATCGTATCTGAAAAAAGAGAAGAAGGTATTGAGCTTGCAAAAAGCTATAAAGCAGATATTATCTTGCTAGATGACGCTTTTTCTAAGGTTCATATTAAAAAATTTGATGTTTTGATTTTTTCTAAGGTTATGCCAAAATATAATTTTTGTTTGCCTAGCGGGGTGTATAGACTGCCTATGTTTTGTAAAAAATACGCAGATTTTATAGCTTATGAGCAAAAAGATTTTGAAAAAATAAGCAAAATAAAGCCTAAAAAAGATATGATTTTAATTAGTGCTATAGCAAAACCGTTTAGGCTTGATGAGTTTAAAAAGTATGTGATAAATTCATATTTTTTAAATGACCATGATGAAATTAGTTTTGATTTTATACAAGATAAATTAAAAACTAACAATGCAAAAACCATACTTTGCACGCAAAAAGATTATGTTAAGATAAAAGATTTTGGTTTTGATATAAGCGTTATAGAGCTTGATGTTAAGCTTAGTGATGATTTTATTTTTGCATTAAAAAACTACGAAAAAAACTATAAAAAGGAGTAATTGTGTTAGTATGTAGTAAAGATGATAGTAAAAGAAGTTTTAAAGACGCTATTTTCTCTCCACTATCAGATACTGGTGGGCTTTATTGTTTTGATAAGATTGAGCCTATTACTAAGGATTTAAGTGCATATTCTTATAAAGATGTAGCACTTGAGATTATAAAGTCTTTAAACCTTGATGTGGATATGAAGATTTTTGAAAAAGCTTTAAAAAGCTATGAAGAATTTGATGATAAAACTTGTCCAGTGAAGCTAACAAAAATTAATGATAAGCTTTATATAAACGAGCTTTATCATGGACCTACTAGAGCTTTTAAAGATATGGCACTTTGTCCTTTTGCTTCTTTGTTTGAAAGTTTAGCAAATAAGGATAAGAAGTATCTAGTTATGTGTGCTACTAGCGGTGACACTGGTCCTGCTACATTAAATGCTTTTAAATCTAAGCAAAACATAAAAGCAGTATGTATATATCCAAGAGGAAAGACAAGTTATATACAAGAGCGTCAAATGGCTAGCCTAAAAGATGAAAACTTAAAAGTTTTAGCTATTGATAAAGATTTTGATGCCGCACAAAGTGCTTTAAAAACACTTTTAAATGATGATGAGTTTAAAAATGCTTTAGATGACAAAAACTATGTTTTAAGTGCTGCAAACTCAGTAAATATAGGTAGGATTTTATTTCAAATCATATATCACTACTATGCTGCTATAAAGCTAAAAAATACTGTTGATGTGATAATTCCTAGTGGTAATTTTGGTAATGCTTTAGCTTGTTTTTATGCTAAAAAATTAGGTGCAAAAATAGATAAGATAAAAATCATTTCTAATGAAAACAATATCTTAACAGAGTTTTTCAATACAGGCATATATGATATAAGCAATAAAACGCTAAAGCTTACAAGCTCTCCTGCTATGGATATTTTAATTAGCTCAAATATAGAAAGACTTATGTTTGAATTTTTTGGACAAAAAAGAACAGCACAGCTTTATAAAGATTTATCTTCTAATAAAAGATTTAGTATCACTAATGATGAATTAGCTATGCTTAAAGAACATTTTGTAGCTAGTTTTTGCACAGATGAAAAAACACTTAAAAACATCAAAGAATTTAGCTCTTATTCTATCATAGACCCACATACGGCAACTGCTTTAAATATGGTTGATGATAAAATCAACATTATTTGCTCTACAGCAGAATGGATAAAATTTGTTCCAAGTATGGCAAAAGCACTTTATGGCAAAAGTGAAAATGAGCTTTTAGAGCTAGAAAAAATCAGAAAAGATTTTGATTTAAGTGTCAAAGAAGAAGTAGCAAATCTTTTAAAAGATGATACTAGATATGATGAGTTAGTAGATGTAAGTAGTATAAAAAGCAAGATTTTGGAGTGGATATGATAATAATACCAGCAAGGCTAAACTCAACTAGATTTGATAAAAAAATCTTAACTCAAATAGACGGTATGCCGATGTTTGTAAAAACAGCTTTGATAGCTAAAGATATAGATGAATGCTTAGTGGCTGTTGATGATGAAAGCGTTTATGAAATAGCTGTTAAATACGGCTTAAAGGCTATGATTACAAGCAAAGAGCATAAAAGTGGCACACAAAGGCTAGGGGAGTGTGTTACAAAGCTTGGATTAAGCGATGAGATTATAGTAAATATTCAAGCTGATGAACCGTTTTTAGAAAAGCAAAATTTACAAAAATTTGTTGATTTTTCTAAAAAGATGTTAAATGAAGATGCGTTTATGTGTAGTTGCTATAAGTTAAGTAATGATGCTTTAGATGAAAATGCGGTAAAAGTTGTATGTGATAATATGCAAAATGCTATGTATTTTAGTAGAAGTGCTATACCGTTTTATCGCAACCATAAGCAAAATGCTGTTTATAAGATACATCTAGGGATATATTCATATAAAGCTAGTTCGCTTTTAGAGTATGCCAAACTTAACTCAAGTTTAGATGATATAGAAAGCTTAGAGCAATTAAAAGCTCTTGAAAATGGCAAGAAAATTAAAATGCTAGAAATCTCAACAAAAAGTATAGGTATAGATACTATAGATGATTTGCAAAGAGCAAAAGAGACATTTGGATTTTAGGAGGGAAAATGATTTGGATTGTAGCTTTTGTAATATTACTTATAGTAGCACCAAAGGTTGCTACTGCTTTACTTGGCGGACTTATCGCACTTGCTGTGATAGCTGGAGTGATATGGCTTGTGTTTAAAATTGTTCCTATTTTGTTAGGAATTTTGCTTTTATGTGTTGTTATAGCGCTAGTTGTAGCTGGTGTAAAAGTAGTGGTAGATAAATTTAAATAGTTTTATAAAAAAAGTGGGGGATTTATATAAATTTCGTTTGTTTTGTGGTTTGGTTTTTT
>CAZYDK010000133.1:0-3660 GCA_964646025.1 uncultured Campylobacteraceae bacterium
TGGGCTAATATAACGCCAAGCGTCCAAAAACTTCTTAAACTGATAGCCTAGTATGTCCCTTAAATCTTTATTGTCTAAGGGCTTGTTTTCAAATGCTTTCTTGCGTAAATCTGTGGGTATTTCTTTGTTTATCTTTTCAAGGCTAAAGCGTGAGTAATCGCCCCTTAAAGCGTCACGGTAACAGCCGTCAAGGGTTACAGTTACAAACAAGGGAACTTTGCCTAAAACTGCGTTTTTATCTCTATAACAATCAACAATGTTAAGCACTTCGGCAAAATAGCGGGGGCTATGGTTTGCGGACATTGATATATCATAAAGGCTTGTTTTTTCGTTTGTTTCAAGGTTTTTTATTTGGTGGTTTTTAAGGTAGTTTTCTTGATTTTTTAGCTTGTTTTGTGCTTTTTTATAGTCAATGTTAGTAAGTCCATATTTTAGGAGCTTGATAGGTTTTTCATCTTCGGGACTACCCAAAAGGTGTGCGGGGTATTTTACCAACTTGCCAGATGATAATGTGTTAGTTGGTTGCGAAGGGCGGATTTGAACCGCCGTCCTTCGGGTTATGAGCCCGACGAGCTAACCACTGCTCTACTTCGCGTCTAATTAAGATGATTTAAAAAATGAGGTGGATGGGGTAAAGGGATTCGAACCCCTGAATGACAGGACCAAAACCTGTTGCCTTACCGCTTGGCGATACCCCAATCGTTCAAAATAAAAACGAGATTATAACCGAAAAAAAACTGCTTGTCAAGATAATTGTGAAAAAATATCGAAAAAAATAAAATTACAAAATAAAACACGCAAAAAATCAAAAACTAGCTTTTGCTTAAAAAAACAATATTACAATGTCAAAAAAATATCAAATAAAGGAATATAAATGCCATTTGCAAAAGTAGAAGATGCGATAAAAGACTTCAAAGAAGGAAAAATGTTGGTTTTAGTAGACGCAGAAGATAGAGAAAATGAAGGTGATATAATTTTTGCTGCAAGACATTCAAATCCAGAAAAAATAAACTTCATACTCTCACACGCTAGAGGTGTGATATGCACCCCTATTTCTCAAGAAATAGCCAAAAAATTTGACCTAGAACTTATGGTCAAGTCAAACACATCAAATCACGAAACACCATTTACAATCACAGTTGATGCAAAAGATGCACTCACTGGCGTTAGCACTGTTGAACGTGATATGACTATAAAAATCTTTGCCGATAAAAATGCTACAAAACTAGACTTTGTAAAACCAGGACATATAAATCCACTCATAGCAAAAGATGGTGGTGTATTAGAGCGAACAGGACACACTGAAGGGACTGTTGATATGTGCCGTCTTGCTGGACTTGAGAGTGCTGGCGTACTTTGCGAGATACTAAACGATGATGGAAGCATGGCTAGAAGAGATGATTTGGAGCTATTTTGCAAAAAATACGACCTTAAAATGATAACAATAGAGCAAATCATAAACTACAGACTAAAAACAGAATCACTCGTTAGCATAATAAACGAAGAAAAGTCAACACTAGCAAACAAACCATGTATCAAATACACAATAAAAGACTACAAAGACAACGAACACATAGTTTTTAAGTTTAAAAACCCAGATAAAGTAGCAAATGTGAAGTTTTATTCTAGTGTTAGTGATTTTGACCTGCTATCAAAACTAGAAGACACCCTAAATATCATAGAAAAGCTTAACGATGAAGGTGGTTTTTTAGTGTTTTTGAAAAATAGACAAAAAGACGAAAAAAACTACGGCATAGGCGCACAGGTTTTAAAAAGCGTTGGTGCTAAAGATATAAAACTTTTAAGCGATAGCGACCAAAAAAACTTTGTGGCACTAGCTGGATTTGGGATAAACATAGTTTGATTTCATAGCGTGTAAGCTACACATATTTAAAACCATCTTAAATTTCGTTTGTTTAAGCACTATCCAAACAAACGAAATTTACAAAAATCATCAAAGGAGTTTTTATGTTAAAAATGCTTTATAGTAAAAAACTTAACGCTTTTTTAATTTTGTTTTTATCAAATATCTTACTAATGATAATTTATATTGCATTTAACGCCAGTTTTCCATCTTATGTTCAGCTAGAACAAGATTTGATTTTTATGGTAAAAGAGAGCGTATATAGCTTTGCTTTTTTTGGATTTGTTTTTTATGTCTTTACTTTTATAGCAAAAATAATTCCGCCACATATCATAGGGGGGGGGTATTTTACTACTTTTAATCTATAATTTTTTATGCTTTTTTTGTGATATTTTCCTACTTTTTAACTTTCAAACTTTTACAAATCCTTACATTTTAGACCCACTTTTAAAAACAAACTTAAAAGAAAGCTTTGAGTTTATAACAACATTCTTTACTTTTAAATACATTTTTATGATTTTAATTTTTGCATATATAAACATTTTGTTTTTAAAGCTTGATATCAATCTAAATAAAAAGCTAAAAATCATTTTAAATGTCATACTAGCCATTATTTTAATCATACTTATCGCAAATCTAAGAAAAAACTACAAAAGCGATAATATAGAAGATAAATATAGGATTTTAAACGGCATAACTCACACTAGAATGATAATTTCTTTCATAAACCACCATAATTTAGGCCTAGGATTTGATAATGAAGTTGTGGAGTTTTTTAAACAAAAAGACCAAAGCCTATATAAAGAAAAACCAAAAGAAAACATCAAAAATATAATTTTAATCATAGGTGAAAGCTTTGCAAAAAACAAAAGTAGTCTTTATGGGGGATATTTAAATACAAACCCAATGCTTAAAAAACTACAAAATAGTGGTAACCTAATCCTTTTTGAAGATACCATAGCTCCAGCTTACGCTACAGAGCTTGTAATGAGAAGCTTGCTTAACTTTAGCAACTATGAAAACACAACACCACAAAACAATTGGTATAAACATCTAGACATAATCACACTTTTTAACAAATACGGCTATAAAACATTTTTTATAAGCAATCAAGAAGCCACAAAAGATAGTGCTGCGTTTTTAACAGGAACAAATGCAAGTTATGTGCATTTTGAAAACAAATTTGCAAACCCCATAAAAGCTAGCGAAAAATCAAAGCCAGATGAAGTGCTTTTTGATAAGATAAAAAATCTTGATTTATCTAACAATAACTTTATAATAATACATCTTATGGGCTCACATGCAGGATATGAAAACAGATATACAAAAGATTTTGATAAATTTAAACAAGATGATATAAAAGATAAAAAAGAACATAAAAAAATACTAGCAAGTTATTATAATTCTGTGCTTTACAATGATTTTATAATAAGTAGTATTTTTGATATTTTTAGTAGAGATGATAGCGTGATTTTATATCTAAGCGACCACGGGGAAGCACTTTATGATGATAAAAAAGGTATAACCCTTACGCATGGTATAGTTGATAAAAGCATAGCAGATATTCCTTTTATGATAATTTTTACAGATACTTTTAAAAGTCTACATAAAAATCTTATAAAAAAAATCAACACTTCAAATAAAAAACCATATATGAGCGATGATTTAATACATACAATCTGTGATTTAGCTGGTATTTATCCAGATGAATTTGATGAAAAAAGAAGCGTTATAAATGATAATTTTAACACTCACAGAAAAAGAATGTTTATGGGTGTTGATTATGAACTTTTAAA
>CAZYDK010000134.1:0-3536 GCA_964646025.1 uncultured Campylobacteraceae bacterium
ATAAACAAACGAAATTTAGTGAAGTTTTTACGGTGCGTTCTAAATTTCGTTTGTTTGGGTTGAGTGAGTGTAGATTTATGTTGGGTTAGTATAAAAATCTACAAACAAACGAAATTTATATAAATGCTGTATTTGTTGGCCTTACTGCTAAAGACTAAATTAAAAACTAATTAAAATAAATCAAAAAAACGCTATGTTGTAAAATCGCCCAAACAAACGAAATTTGGTTTATTCTAAAATATTTGCGTTCTTACAACCCCATTCATCGCCATGCTCACATGCTTTTTTGAAACACTTTAAAGCGTCTTGAGTTTTATCTTGATTAAAAAGTATAGCTCCTGCGTTATTACAAGCACTCCATTCTCCAAGCTTGCAAGCTTTTATAAAGTATTTTAATGCCGTTTGCTCGTCTTTGCCTGTTCCGTTGCCAAAATAACCACCCACTACATAACATGCATTAGGGTGGTTTAATTCGCACGCTTTTTTATAAAGTTCATACGCTTTTATATTATCTCTTGTAACGCCTTCTCCTAAATCATAGCTTACAGCAAGGTTAAAACATCCTGTATTATCATTGCCATCACATGCTTTTTTTAGGTATTTGTTAGCTACAAAATAATCAACTTCTATACCATACTCTTTAGCAAAATCTTCCATACTATAGATAGCTCCAACTACTCCACAAGCTTCATTGTCGCCATCTTCGCATTTGTATTTTTGAGCTTGTAAAAATTCATTTTTTTCTAAGTCAAATCCATACACAACATTAAAAATCATAATCAATAAAATAAATACTTTTTTCACTCTAAATCCTAAAATACAAGCTTTTTAAACAAATTAAAAGCCAAATAAAAGTTAAAACTTACTAAAATAATACAATTTTTTCTTTAAAAAATATATCAATCATCAAAAGGAAAGTGATGAATATCTTTGAAAACGAAATAGAACAAGTAGATATAGAAGAAAGTGTAAAAACAAGTTATCTTGATTATTCTATGTCTGTTATTATCGGTCGTGCTTTACCAGATGCTAGAGATGGTTTAAAGCCAGTTCATAGAAGAATACTTTATGCTATGAATGACCTTGGTGTAGGAAGTAAAAGTCCTTATAAAAAATCAGCTCGTATTGTGGGTGATGTTATCGGTAAATATCACCCACACGGCGATGTTGCTGTATATGATGCACTTGTGCGTATGGCTCAAAGCTTTTCTATGCGTTATCCTAGTGTTGATGGACAAGGAAACTTTGGCTCTATTGATGGCGATGGTGCAGCGGCTATGCGTTATACAGAAGCTAGAATGAGTAAATTAGCAGAAGATTTGTTAAAAGATATAGAAAAAGATACTGTTGATTTTGTGCCAAACTATGATGATAGTACGAAAGAGCCTGATGTTTTACCTGCTCGTGTGCCAAACCTACTTTTAAATGGTTCAAGCGGTATTGCTGTTGGTATGGCTACAAATATCCCACCGCATAGCCTTGATGAGCTTATAGATGGTCTTTTGCATTTATTAGAGCATAAAGATGCAACGCTTGAAGATATTATGGAGTTTATAAAAGGTCCTGATTTTCCTACAGGCGGTATTATCTTTGGAAAAAAAGGCATTATAGATGCGTATAAAACAGGTCGTGGTAGGGTAAAAATTAGAGCTAAAACTCACATTGAGCAAAGACAAAACAAAGAAATCATAGTTATTGATGAACTTCCTTACCAAACAAATAAATCAAGACTTGTAGAGCAAATCGCAGACCTTGTAAAAGAAAAACAAATAGAAGGTATAAGCGAGATAAGAGATGAAAGTGATAGAGATGGTATAAGAGTTGTTGTTGAGCTTAAGCGTGACGCTATGAGCGAGATAGTTTTAAACAATCTTTTCAAATCAACAACAATGGAAAGCACTTTTGGTGTGATTTTACTTGCTATAAACAACAAAGAGCCAAAGATATTTACACTTTTAGAGCTTTTAAATCTTTTCTTAAACCACAGAAAAACAATTATCATAAGAAGAACAATTTATGAGCTAGATAAAGCAAAAGATAGAGCACATATCCTAGAAGGCTATAAAATAGCACTTGATAATATAGATGAAGTGATAGCACTTATTAAAGCTAGTGCAGATACTGCAAGTGCAAGAGAAGGGCTTGTTGAAAAATTTGGACTAAGCGAAGTTCAAGCTGGTGCTATACTTGATATGAGGCTTAACCGCTTAACTGGTCTTGAGCGTGATAAGATAGAACAGGAGCTAAAAGAACTTTTAGAACTTATAGAGCATTTAAACTCTATCTTAAAAAGCGAAGAAAAGATTGAAGGTATTATAAAAGAAGAATTACTAGAGATAAAAAACAAATACAAAATTCCAAGAATTACTGAAATCGTAGATGATTATGATGATATAGATATGGAAGATTTGATACCAAATGAGCCTATGGTTATAACTATAACTCACCGTGGCTATATCAAGCGTGTGCCAACTAAATCATATGAAAAACAAAAGCGTGGTGGTAAAGGCAAGATAGCTGTAACTACATACGATGATGATTTTATAGAGAAGTTTTTCACAGCAAACGCTCATGATACGCTTATGTTTGTTACAAATAAAGGTCAACTTTACTGGCTAAAAGTTTATAAAATCCCAGAAGGTAGCAGAACAGCAAAAGGAAAAGCCGTAGTAAATCTAATCAACCTAACAGAAGATGAAAAAGTTATGGCTATCATACCAACGGAAGATTTTGATGATAGTAAATGTTTAGCGTTTTTTACTAAAAACGGAATTATCAAAAGAACAAACCTTAAAGAATATAGCAATATCCGCTCTGTCGGCGTAAAAGCTATAAACCTAGATGATAATGATGAGCTTGTAACAGCTGTGATAGCTTCTCGTGATGAGTTTGATATGAACAATGCTTTAAGCGAAAGCGAAGAAGAAGCTACTGAAGTGGTAGAAGTTGAAACTACTGAAGTAGTAGAGACTGATGAAAACGCTGAAGTTGATACATATACAGGCAAAATGGTATTTGTAGCTACTAAAAAAGGTATGTGTATTAAATTCCCACTTGCTAAAGTGCGTGAAATAGGGCGTGTAAGTCGTGGTGTAACTGCTATTAAGTTTAAAGAAAAAGATGATGAGGTTATAGGTGCTGTTGTTCTTGATAGTAATGAACAAGAGATTTTAAGCGTTAGCGAAAAGGGTATCGGTAAGAGAACTACCGCTAATGAGTACCGCTTGCAAAGTCGTGCAGGTAAGGGCGTGATATGTATGAAACTTACAACTAGAACAAAGGATTTGGTGGGTATTGTTATAGTTGATGATGAGATGGATTTAATGGCTCTTACAAGTAGCGGTAAAATGATAAGAACAGATATGCAAAGCATTCGCAAAGCAGGTCGTAACACAAGCGGGGTAATAGTTGTAAATGTTGGCAATGATGAGGTTGTAAGCATAGCAAAATGCCCTAAAGAAGAAGAGGAAGAAGAAATTACAGAAGAATATAGCGTAGAACAAACACAATCTGATGATGTGATTTTATAATTTTTT
>CAZYDK010000135.1:0-3520 GCA_964646025.1 uncultured Campylobacteraceae bacterium
GATAATGCTTTTATAATGGCTTATTGTCATATAGCTCATGATTGTATTTTAGGAAATAATGTCATTTTAGCAAACAATGCTACTTTAGCTGGGCATGTAGAGATTGGAGATTTTAGTGTGGTTGGTGGGCTTACTCCAATTCATCAGTTTGTAAAAGTTGGAAGCTATTGTATGATAGCTGGTGCTAGTGCTTTAAGTCAAGATGTGCCTGATTTTTGTCTAGCGGAAGGTAACCGTGCTTATGTAAGAGGTTTAAATATTGTTGGACTTCGCCGTCATAAACCAAAAGAAGTTATTGATGAGTTACATAAAGCATATATAGCGATTTTTAGAAATGGAAAAGATATCAAAGAAATGGCTAGAGAGCATTTAGAGAATGCAAGTTCAGATGAGCTTAAAAAAATGTGTAATTTCATACTAAGCACAACAAGAGGTATCCCCGTAAAAAGGAAAGATGATGAGTAGATTTTGTAAGTTTTGTGGGGAAAATGAAAACAGCAATGGCATAACAAGAAGAATGTTTGCTGATGAAAATAACGAAAGTTTTATATGTGAATACTGCATAATGGCAGGTTATAAAATCTTAACAGGCGATGATTTAGAAGAATATGACTATAGCGAAAAGCAAGACAAAAAAGATTCTTATACGCCAAATAAAAAGTTTTTAAACCTAAACCCAAAAATGCTAAAAGCTTATATGGATGATTATATTATCGGACAAGATAGAGCAAAAAAAGTTTTTGCTATAGGTATTTATAATCATTATAAAAGACTTTTTAAAAGTGATGTAAAAATAAAAGATTTAGAAGATGTAAAACTATCTAAATCAAATATACTTTTAGTGGGACCTACCGGAAGCGGAAAGACGCTTTTGGCTCAAACTATGGCTGATTTTTTAGATGTTCCAATAGCTATTTGTGATGCTACAAGCTTAACAGAAGCTGGATATGTTGGAGAAGATGTTGAAAACATACTAACAAGACTTTTGCAGGCTGCTGATTTTGATATAGAAAAAGCACAAAAAGGTATCGTATTTATAGATGAAATGGATAAGATAGCTAGAAAGGGCGAAAGTAGGTCTATCACTCGTGATGTAAGTGGCGAAGGAGTTCAACAAGCACTTCTTAAAATCATAGAAGGTAGTGTGGTAAATGTTCCGCCAAAAGGTGGTAGAAAACATCCAAACCAAGATTTTATCCAAATAGACACAAAAGATATTTTATTTGTTTGTGCTGGTGCATTTGATGGGATTGATGAGATTATCAAGCAAAAATTAGGCGATAATGTCATGGGTTTTGATATAGAAGAAAAAAAGAAAAAAGATGATGTTATGGCAAAAATTGAAGCTATTGATTTAGTTCATTTTGGTTTAATTCCAGAGCTAATTGGTAGGCTTCATGCTATAGTTAGTCTTGATGAGTTAACTCGTGATGATTTAATCTCAATTCTTACAACTCCAAAAAATGCTATCATCAAGCAATATCAAAAGCTTTTTGCGATAGATGGTATAGGGCTTGAGTTTAACGAAGATGCACTAGAGCAGATAGCAGACCTTGCAGCAGAAAGAAAAACTGGTGCTAGAGGACTTCGTGGCATACTTGAGGATATCATGCTTGATATTATGTTTGATATTGATGAGTATAAAGGCTATGATTTAGTTATAACAAAAGAAGTGGTGGAAAATGGCGAAAAACCACTGCTTATAAAACAAAAAAAGGACAAAAAATGATACTAGACCACTTGATAGGATTTTTTTCTTATGATATGGGTATTGACCTTGGAACGGCAAATACTTTAGTTTTAGTTAAAGACAAAGGTGTTGTAATAGATGAGCCTAGTGTTGTAGCAGTTCAATATGAAAAAAACGGAAGACTTAAGATACTTGCAGTTGGACATGACGCTAAAGAAATGGTGGGAAAAACTCCAGGTGATATAAAAGCGATTAGACCTATGAAAGATGGTGTTATAGCTGATTTTGATATGACAGAAAAAATGATACGCTACTTTATAGAAAAAGCCCATAAAAGAACAAGCTTTTTACGCCCTAGAGTGCTCATCTCTGTGCCTTATGGTATAACTCAAGTTGAGAAAAAAGCAGTTAGAGAAAGTGCACTTAGTGCTGGTGCTAGAGAAGTGTTTTTAATGGAAGAGCCGATGGCTGCTGCTATTGGGGCAAATCTTCCTGTTCAAGACCCACAAGGCTCACTTGTTGTTGATATTGGTGGTGGAACAACTGAAATTGGTGTTATATCTTTAGGGGGATTGGTTGTAGCAAAATCAATACGCACAGCAGGGGATAAAATCGACCTTGCGATAGTAAATTATGTAAAAGAAAAATACAATCTTTTAATAGGTGATAGAACAGGCGAAGAAATAAAAATCAAAGTTGGTTCTGCTATACCACTAGTTCAAGAGCTTACAATGACAATAAAAGGTAGAGACCAAGTAAAAGGTCTTTTATCTCGTATAGAGCTTACTAGCGAAGATATTCGTGAAGCTATGCGTGAGCCACTTAAAGAAATTGCAGATGCGTTAAAATATGTACTTGAAAATATGGCACCTGATTTAGCTGGTGATATAGTTGAAAACGGTATCGTTTTAACAGGTGGTGGTGCTTTAATTCGTGGTCTTGATAAATTTTTAAGTGATATTGTAAAGCTTCCTGTTTATGTAGCAGATGAGCCACTTTTAGCAGTTGCAAGAGGAACTGGTAAGACATTAGAAGAAATATCGCTTTTAAGACAGCTTATTAACGAAGATTAAACTTGAAAAATAAAATACGCCTAGTTTTGCTTTTAGCTTTTTTGGTATTTGTCAGTGTGTATTATGGCAAAAACATAAAGCAAAATGCACTAGGTGTATCAAACAATATAGTTGATAATGTTTTATCAACAAAAGATTATATAAAATTTAAAATCAGCGAACATATAAATCAAGCAAACGAAATCCAAAAGCTAAGAGAAGAAAACAAACAGCTTAATGAATATAAAAGCTTATATATCACCCAATCAGGTAAATTAAATAGGCTTTTAAGCGATAAAGGTTCTACAAGTTATGAGCCAAGAGTTCATTTATCAAGAACGCTTTCTTATCTTGAAATAGGTGATAATAATAGGTTTTTTATTGATTATAAAAACATTGACAAGCAAAAAGTTTATGGGCTTATATATAATGCAAGAACGATAGGCATAGCAAAAAACTATCTAAATAAGAGTTTGGCTATACTTCAAAGCGATGAAAAATGCACTTTTTCTGTTTATGTTGGTGATGATTTAGCTCCTGGTATAGCTGTGGGTAATGGGGAAAATATGATTATAAAATTCATTCCAAAATGGATTAAGATTAAAGTTGGGGATAAGGTTATTACAAGTGGGCTTGATGAGATATTTTTTTATGGGGTTGATGTTGGCGAGGTAATAAGCGTTAGTGAAGATGATGCATATCAAAAAGCAACAATTAAACCTTATAATCAATCTAATATACCATCTTTTTTATATGTTGTTGAAAAAGTAAATTAATA
>CAZYDK010000136.1:0-2136 GCA_964646025.1 uncultured Campylobacteraceae bacterium
AAACAAACGAAATTTGTAAATCATTCAAGAATTTTAGGGTGTTTTGATTTATCGTTTTGTATAGGTGTATCATGTAGCATATATTCAAAATCATATATATATTTCAAATCCCAGCTACTTAAATCTTGGTTAAACTTTTTACAACCATAAAACATATTATTTGCAGTCCACAGCTTACTTATATTCCAGCTACCGATAGGCTGATTAAAATTCCTTGCATGTGCAAACATACCATCAGCGTATCTTAGCTTACCTACATTCCAACTACTTAAATTTTGATTAAAGCTAGTTGCACTCCCAAACATGTGTTTTGCACTCTTTAGACTACTTACATCCCAACTACCGATAGGCTGATTAAAATCACTACAATTATAAAACATCTCATTCATACTCACTACATTTTTGGTATTCCATTTGCTTATGTCGTGGTTGAAGTAAATAGCTCCCTTAAACATATAATTCATAGATGTTACATTTGATGTATCCCAACTCTCAATCCCACTAAAATCTTTTCTTTTTGAGTTTAAAAAAATCCCATTCATATCGGTTATCTTGCTTGTATTTATCTTATCAAGCGGTTTACCTGTTCTTATATACTCTAAAAGCTCTTCTTTTGTTGTTGGGGTTACAACCTCATCTAGCTTATCCAAAAAAGAGCTTTTACCATTGTAGGCTTTTTTTAAATTATCCAAAAACTCCTTATTTTGAGAGATTTCTCCATTGTCTTCATATGATAAATCAAAAAAATACTTCTTAGTATCAACTCCAAGCGAAGCTATCTTTAATAATACATCACTAGCTTCTTGAAAATTCTTAATCTCCAAAGCTTTATAAAACGAAAACTCATCAAAAGCAAAAGAGTTTTTAGGTAAATTGATAGTATCTTTTATGCTTTCATAGTAATTTGGCTCAAAAATATTTTTCATGCTTTTGACACTACTTAAATCCCACTTGCTTAGATTTGCATCAAAATTTCTAACCCCATAAAACATCTCATCCATTTTTTCTACATTGCTTACATTCCAGTTTTCAAGTCCTTTAAAACTATCTATATCTATCTTAGAAAAAAACCCATCCGTATAAAAAAGCCTACTCATATCGGTTATCTTGCTTGTATCTATCTTATCAAGCGGTTTGCCATATCTTATATAGACACCAAGCTCTGATGCTGACATAGGAGTGACTATTTTATCAGGATCTACAACATTAGCCATATCGCAATTAAGTGTGTTGCCCAACTTGCAACCTTTTTTAAGGTTTTTTATAAGTTCTTTTTCAAAGTCTTTATATTCTTTTGCTATCAAACTTCTTTCATCTTCTGACTTATATGCTATATCATTAAAGCTTGACATATACAACATACCTTTTGATGCTAGTGTTTGTGTAATTTCCACATATAAATGTGTATCTTTTGTAATGTTTGCATAAGTCAAACATTCTAAACATGCTTCATGGTCACTTTTACATTGTTTTTTGGCTAGTTTTAGACTATATTCAACCAAAGTTGTATCATAATCATCTTTCATAGATTTTTCATACAAACTATAGCAACTATACACAAAACCAGCCTTGCAAACCTTTTCAAAATACTCATAATCTTTATACTCATCTCTATTTTTTAGATAAAAATGAGCGATGTATTGCATATTTGCTTCAAAGGTATCATCTTTTAGCTTGTATGATTGTTCTTTGACCCATTGATACTGCTCTAATGTTATATTATCTAAGCCATCTTGGCAACTAAATAAATCACCGAGCCTACAAGCTTTTTCGCGGTATTTTTCATCTTTAGTTAAAATAAACGAATAAAAGTTATAGTGTCTACAAGACAAAAGATTGCCTTTATCACAAAGATTTTTATAAAAATCAACATCCGGACTATCAACCACATCTACATGATACTTGTTTATACAAGCATTCAAGTACCCATTATCACAAGCTTTGCTTATGCTAAGATAGTCTTTTTTGTCATAGTTGAATGAATTTATCTTTTGCTCTTGAGTTTCCCCACACCCAACAAAAGTAACCATGCATAACAAGATAGCCGCGTAATTTTTAAAACTTTTTAAAAACATTTTATATCCTTTTTTATTTGTATAGTTTAAATATACATTACCATTTTGATACTTAATTTAT
>CAZYDK010000136.1:2236-3485 GCA_964646025.1 uncultured Campylobacteraceae bacterium
TCATTTTTTTGCACTTTATCACTATATAGCAAATCATATCCTAGCTGATAACAAGCATTATAGTCGTTGTTGTCACATTTGATTTTTAAGTTTTTTAATTTTGTATTTACATAGATATCAACTTCTGATTTTGTATTACAATGCTCTTTATATCCCAAATTACAAGCTTTTTTTAAGTATTTCTGGAATTTTTGTTGGTCTTTTTTGTCTTTATAAAAATTGATTAAATACTCACATGATTGATAATCTTTATTATCACACTTTTTTTCATACACCTTTAAAACTATATCATTATGATAAGACCTATTATTTATAAAGATTTCATCTGCTGATTGCAAAAAGCCAAAAAGCCAAAAACCCTTCATCATATCAGAAAGTTTATGCTCCCCGCTGTATATAAAACTAAGCTTTATACTGCCTAAGTTATCAAATGCTTGTTTTAAACTTGTAAAAAACAGATGATTATGGGTTGTTTGTAGCATTTGTTCTATCATCTTAGTAGTTTTATCTAGCGTAGATTTGTTTTGCGGGCTAATATCTATCGTGATTTTGCTTGGACTAGCTGTTTTAAAGTATGTATCCATAATAGCGTCCCAAAAAAGCTCATACTCACAAATCACAGCTTGATTTAACACATCATAATGTGCCCCTCATTATCTAACGCCCATATAAACTCATCTATATCAATAGTGCTATATATTTCTAGTTGTATTTTTATATCACCATCATCAAAGCTAACCAAAAGCTTATGCTTATTTGTCTTAGGTTTAAAAGTGTTTTTGATACTAGCTTTTGCATTGTCTTTAACCATACTATAATAGCCATTTTCATCATAAAAAGTTATCATTTTAGATTTTGCGTTTTTAATATCAATATCATAAAAAAGCTTTTCAAGCTTAATGTTTTTCAAAACCTCTGCCAAAGACACTCTATCTTTGCTTTCATTTTCATAAAAGATATTTGTATATACTGATACATCTTTTGAGTGGAGTTTTTTTGATATGAGTTCTGCGTTTTTACACACAACGCCATCGCCGCTTTTACTGCAAACAAATGTTGGAGTGATTTTATAGGTTTTATTTTTAGCTAGTTTTACTTGTGTGTTTATACCTATTTCATAATTTTTTGATAAATCTTTACCGCACCCAACAAAAGTAGCCAAATATAACAAAGTAACCGCATAAACTTTAAAACTTTTTAAAAACATTTTATATCCTTTTTTTGTGATAAAGGATATTTTAAACATTTA
>CAZYDK010000137.1:0-3450 GCA_964646025.1 uncultured Campylobacteraceae bacterium
GCAACAGTAAGACTATCTATATTGTAACCACGACCAGAAAAAAGCCCAACCACCCTACTTAAAACACCATGTTCATTTAATACTATTGCAGATAACGCTCTTCTCATTTTTTCTCTCCTTTTTTAGCTGCTAAAACCTTTTGTTTTCTTGTGTCCCACTCTTTTTGAAAACTCTCAAGCTTATTTTCTCTTAAAATCATATTGTATATAGCAGCACCCGCTGGAACCATAGGCAAAACATCTTCAAACCTATCAATATACACATTTAATATACTACTTTTATCATCTTTAATAGCTAGCTCAAGCGCCTTAGAAAACTCATCTTTAGTTTTAATTGTATATCCTTTACAATGAAAACCTTCTGCTATTTTCATAAAATCAGGTGCTAATTTAGATAAATCTGTATTTGAAAAACGCTCTTCATAAAATCTACTTTGCCACTGACGAACCATACCTAAAAACTGATTGTTTAAAACAATATTTATAACCTTGATATTTTCTTTAGCTAAAGTTATAAGCTCTTGTATACTCATCAAAATAGAGCCATCTCCAACAAAGTTTATAACAACTTCACCTTTTTTACCTGCACTAACCCCAAGCGCCGCTGGAATTGAGTATCCCATAGTCCCAAGACCACCGCTAGTACTTAGTCTTCTAGGCTCATTAAATGGATAAAACTGAGCTACCCACATTTGGTGTTGCCCAACATCTGTTACTATATTTGCGTGTTTTTTTGTTAATTTTGTTACGATTTTTTCACACTCTTGTATAACCCACTGTGGCTTTAAAACTTCACTGCTATCATCATATCCTAAAGGATACAAGCTATCATATCTTTTTAAAATCCCATGCCAATCCGAAAAATCAGGCAATTTATCATTATCATCAAAACTATCATGTAAATCTTTGATGATATTTTTTACATCGCCAACAACAGGGATATCTGCTTTGATGATTTTAGAAATTGAACTTGGGTCTATATCTATGTGAATTATTTTTGCATGTTTTGCAAACTCACTTGTCTTGCCTGTAATCCTATCATCAAACCTAGCACCACAAGCTATAAGCAAATCACACTCACTAAGCGCCATATTAGCAGCATAACTTCCGTGCATACCTGCCATTTTTAAGTTTAACTCATCATCGTATCTTAAAGTTCCAAGAGCCATTAATGTATTTACAGCAGGAATTTGTGAAAATTTTACAAAATTTCTTATCTCTTTACTAGCATCTATACAGCCACCACCAAGATATAAAAGCGGTTTATGTGATGATAAAATCGCATCTTTTAAACGCTTGATTTGTTTAGAATTACCTTTATAAGTTGGTTTGTAAGTTTTAAGGCTTATTGTTTTTGGATATTTAGCCTCTATCATAGCCGCAGTAATATCCTTTGGTATATCTATATGAACTGGACCTTTACGACCGCTATTTGCTATATAAAATGCTTCTTTGATTATGCGAGGAAGCTCATCTATGGTTTTTACAAGATAATTATGTTTTACACAAGGACGGCTTATACCAACAGCATCAATTTCTTGAAAAGCATCTGTTCCTATCAAAGAATTTGCAACTTGTGCCGAGATAAGAACCAAAGGAATGCTATCTGCATAAGCTGTAGCAACGCCTGTTATTGTGTTTGTAAAACCTGGTCCACTAGTTACAAGAGCAACACCTACCTTACCTGTAGCTCTAGCATAACCATCTGCTGCATGCACTGCTGATTGCTCGTGAGATACTAAAACATGTTTAAAATAATTTTGCTTATAAACCTCATCATAAATGTTAAGTGCCGCACCGCCTGGATAACCAAAAACTATCTCAACCCCCTCTTCGTGTAATGCTCTACATATAAACTCTGAACCATTTTCTTGCATAATACTTCCTTTTTTGTAATAAAATTAAGCCTTAACGATATAAAAAATTATTTAAAATAAAATTATTTTATAAGTTTTATACATTCCTTAGCTATAGCCAACTCTTCATTTGTGTTAATTCTTAACACTTTTACCTTAGAATCATCTTTTGATATAACTTCAATTTCATTTTTTGGACTTACAGCATTGTTTTTTGCTTCATCAAACGAAATTCCAAGATGCTCAAGACCACTTAAAACTGCTTTTCTAAGCTTATCATCATACTGTCCTATACCAGCTGTAAAAATCACAGCATCAACCCTAGGTAGCACCGCCATATAAGCTCCTAAATACTTTCTAACTCTATAAGCAAAAACATCAAAAGCAAGTCTAGAATTATCGTTTGTAGCTTTTGTTTCATCTATATCTCTCATATCGTTATATCCACATAAAGATACAAGCCCACTTTTTTTGTTGCAAAGTGTATCTAAAGCTTTATAGTCTAAGTTTTCTTTATCTGCTAGATAAAAAAGTGCTGCAGGGTCAATATCTCCACATCTAGTTCCCATTACAAGACCTTCAAGCGGACTAAATCCCATACTAGTATCAACGCTTTTGCCATTTTGTATAGCACAAGCACTAGCACCATTTCCAAGATGTAAAACTATGGCATTAAACTCATTTATATCTTTATTCATATACTTTGCTGCTAACTCGCTAACATATTTATGAGATGTTCCATGAAAACCATAGCGTCTTATCTTATGTTTTGCTGCCAAATCTTTATCAATAGCATATGTATAAGCATAATCAGGCATACTTTGATGAAAAGCTGTATCAAAAACAGCAACATTTACTACATTTGGTGCTAGTGTTTTCATAGTCAAAATACCATCAAGGTTTGCTTTATTGTGAAGCGGAGCTAATTTAATAGCTTCTTTTATATTTTCTATAGCTTTATCATCTACTATGCAAGAGCTAAAAAACTTATCTCCACCATGAACAACCCTATGACCACAAGCATCAAGCTCACTAAAATCTTTTAAAATTTCTTTATCTTTTAAAAAGCTAGAAACTAGCTCAAGCGCTTCTTTGTGGTCTTTGATTTGATGATTGTGCTTTACATCTTCGTTTTTATAAACAAACTTAGCACTACTTTTACTCTCACCTATCTGCTCTACAGCACCACTTGCTATCATATCTGTATCATTAAAAAACTGAAACTTTAAAGAACTACTTCCTGAGTTTAAAACTAAAATCTTTTTCATTGTTTATCCTTTGTATTATCATTTGCCATAATTGCACTAATTAAAACAGTATTTACTATATCTTCTACTAAACAACCACGAGATAAGTCATTTACAACCTTGTTAAGACCTTGAAGAACTGGACCTATAGCTAGAGCATTTGCTGTTCTTTGAACGGCTTTATAGCATATATTACCCGCGTCAAGGTTTGGAAATATAAATACATTTGCATTACCCGCTACGCTACTATCTGGCATTTTTGATTTTGCGGTTTTTAAATCTATCGCTGCGTCAAATTGCATAGGACCATCTGCATTAATACCATTTTGTTTAGCTAATTTTGTAGCC
>CAZYDK010000138.1:0-3428 GCA_964646025.1 uncultured Campylobacteraceae bacterium
TAAATTTCGTTTGTTTGAAGACTTATAAAACATACCTTTTAAACTTAAAAGCTTATAAAACGCCACACCTAAATCATACAAACTTACATTAAGAAATCTTAAACACCTTGCTACCCAGTGCATCTACATCGTTTACATCGTGAGTTACCATTACCACACTCATATCAAAAGAGTTTAAAAACTCACTCACAAAAGCCCTAACGCTACTTTTTAGCTCACTATCAAGTGCAGAAAACGGCTCATCAAGAAGTATTAATTTTGGCTCTGCTGCTAATGCTCTAGCTAGTGCTACACGCTGTTGCTGACCACCACTTAGCTCTTTTGGATAGACTTTTTCATATCCGTTTAGCTTAATTTTATCAAGCAAATCTAAAGCTTTTTGTTTTTTGTTATCCCCGCTCATACCAAAACAGATATTTTCAATCACATTTAAATGCGGAAAAAGTGCATAATCTTGAAATAAAAAACCTATATTTCTTTTATGCGGTGGAGTATTTGTGATGATTTTGCCATCAAGGTGTATATCGCCACAGCTAGGCTCTAAAAACCCAGCTATAAGCCTTAAGATAGTGCTTTTTCCACTACCGCTCCCACCAAGTATAGCTAGTCTTTGACCCTTATCAAGCTCAAGGTTTAAATCATTTATCAGTTTATGGTTTTTATCGTATGAAAAGCTGATGTTTTCTAGCTTTAAAAAACTCATTTTTTATCCTTTTTTATCATATTAAAACACACCAAAAGTGCAAAACAAATAAGCACCACCACCAAAGCAGGAGCACTAACAAGAGCTAGTTGCTCATCACTTGCATATCTATCCATTTCAAAAGATAGCGTTTTAAAATCTCCATAGCTTAACATGCTTGCAAGTGGAAGTTCTTTTATAATCTCTATAAAAACAAGTATAAAAGCACTTATAACGCTAGGAATTATAAGTTTAAAATCAACAAGCAAAAAGGTTTTAAAAGGGCTTTTTCCAAGGCTTAGCGAGGCTTCGTGCAAACTTACTGGTAGTTTGTTTAAAGCACTTTCAACCCCCATATAAGAAAGCGATAAAAACCTTATCATATAAGCATATATAAGCACCACGGGGCTAAGCGTTAAAAACAAAGCCTTATCAAGCTTTAAATACTCATAAAGCGGTTTTAAAGCATTATCAACAGATATAAAAATCACAAGCATACAAATCGCTACCACCGAACCAGGTATAGAGTAGCCTATGTTTGCTAAGCTTGTGCTAATTTGCTTTGCTTTGCCTTTTTCAAATCTTTTTACGCTAACTAAAAACAAGCTTACTAAAACTATCAAAAAGCTTGAAAAAAGAGTAAGTAAAATTGTGTTTTTACTAACTTTTAAAAGATTTACATAATCAACACTATCAAAACTTCTATAAAACCACACAAAAAGACAAATCATAGGAAGTAAAAAGCTTACAAAAAACACAAAAGAAAAAAGCGATACCACTATAGCTTCTGATTTTTTGCTTAGTTTTTTAGCGACTAGCTTATCGCCTTTTGCTTGAGTGTATGGTCTAGTAAATAACTTTTGTCCAAAAACCCAAACAAAAACAAACAAAATCAAAATAGACGCAAGTTTTATAGCGGCATTTAAATCACCATATCCTATCCATGCTTTATAAATACCAGTAGAAAATACTTGCAAACCAAAGTAATTTGGAGCTCCGTAAGCGTTTAGCGTTTCCATCATACACAAACTCGCACCCGCTATAATACAAGGCTTACTAAGCGGTAAAACCACCTTAAAAAATATAGCAAAATCACTTTTTCCAAGACTTCTAGCACTATCAATTAAAGAATTGTTAAAATGCTTTAAAAATCCACGCAAAAGTATATAAACATAAGGAAAAAATGCAAGAGTTAGAACAAATATACAACCATAAATATTCATTATATCCATACTAAGATTTATGCCAAAATTAGCCCTAACTAAACTCATAAACCAACCAAAATACCCAAAAAAATCCGTATAAATATAAGCAAACAAATAACTAGGCACAGCAAAAGGAAGCACCAAAACAAAAGAAAAAAATCTTTTAAACTTATATTCATAAAAACATTCAAAATAAGCCAAAAATACGCCTATAATTGATGAGAAAATCATCACAAAAAACACTATTATAAAGGTATCTTTTATAATGATTTTTAAATAACTATCAAAAAGCACATGGGTGTTTGGTTTTATAGGGGAAGTAATGTAAAAAAATATATAAAATATAGGCAATAAAATCAAAAAAAGCAAAACATTTGCAAAAAGTTTTTTAGGATTTAGCCAGGTTTTACCCTGGCTTTTTATATAACTACTCAAGTATTATTTCCACATAGCTTTATCAGCTATTACTTGAGCTTTTTCTAGGTTTTTACCTATTTCATCAAAGCTTATTTCGCTAGCTTTAAACTCGCCCCATGATTTTACAACATCAGCAACTTTTGCGTCTTTGTTTGTTGGGAACTCATAGTTTGTTGTAGCTATGATATCTTGAGCTTTTGGAGTTGATAAAAACTCTATAAGTTTTATAGCGTTTTCTTTGTTTTTAGCGTGTTTTGTTAATCCTGCACCACTTATGTTTATATGTGTGCCACCATCGTTTTGGTTAGGGAAAAAGATTTTAAGTTTTTTAAACACTTCTTGCTCAATTGGGTCTTTTGATACTGACATTCTACCTATGTAGTAGCTATTCATTATAGCGATATCTCCGATACCTGCCACTACTGCTTTTGCTTGGTCGCGGTCATTACCCTTTGGGTCTCTTGCGAAGTTTTTTGTAAGAGCATCTGCCCATTTTTGTGTAGCTTCTTCGCCGTCTTTAGTAATCATAAATGAAATTAAATGTCTATTGTATGAGCTTGTTGATGAGCGTGTTAGGATTTTTCCTTTCCATTTTGGATTTGCTAAATCTTCATAAGTGCTAAGTTCTTTTACATCAACTTTTGTTGGGTCGTAAGCGATAATTCTTGCGCGGTAAGTGATACCAACCCAGTTATTGTCTTTATCTTTAAACTTTGCTGGAATGTTTTTATCTACAACGCTAGATTTAATAGGTGCTAAAAGCCCCATAGTTTTAGCTTTGTATAAATCTCCAGCACCAACGGTCATAAACACATCAGCACTTGTGTCAGCTCCTTCGCTTTCTAGTTTTTTGATAAGTGGGTCAATTTTATCTTGAACCAAATTTACCTTAATACCTGTTTCTTTAGTAAATGCATCAAATACTATCTTATCACTATCATAATGCCTTGATGTATATACATTCACAACGCCATTTGCGAACAAATACGAACCTAAAGTTAAAGCTAAAAGTAACTTTTTCAACGTTTCTCCTTAAAAAATGATATTTTGTTATTTATTTTTTGAGTTAAAAATCATTATCATTATAACAAATAAGTATTAAAATTAGCTGTTGAAAAATTTAA
>CAZYDK010000139.1:0-3391 GCA_964646025.1 uncultured Campylobacteraceae bacterium
CATTAAAAATATAATTCTTAAAAAAATAAAAAGCTGCATAAAACAAACGAAATTTAATTAGTCTTTTATTTTTTGACTAAAAACTAATAGGATTTTATAAATTAAAAAATCCAAAGGTAAAAAATGATTAGTTTATATATATTTTTAGGATTTATTTTTGTAGGGCTTGCGGTTTGCTTTATCTATAAAAGTGAGCTTGAAAATTACAAAGATTTTTTGATGATTTTAGCTGTTTTTTGGATAATGGCTTGTCTTGTAAATATTTCTTATATGGAGCAAATTAGACCTAAAAACAACGAAAATACGCAAAAAATCATAAGCAAAAAACTAGACATTATAGAACAAAATCTAAGCGAGATAAAAAAGCTTTTAAATGTATGCTGTTGCTGGGGTGATATTGCTAGTAGCTTTACTTACAGCTATTTAGTCTTAGATTATTTTACTATAATACACAAAAACATCTACAATAAAAGGAGAAAAAATGGCAAACAATGCAAATATCTTATATACATATTTTGAAATTTTAAAAATTATTTATAAGCATAAAGATGGGGTTACAAGCTCATATTTTTTAAAAAACCTATCTTTATCTAAACAAAATTTTAGCAAATATATAAATCAAATTATGGATAGTGATTTTGGTAAATTTATAGATGTGGATACAAGTAGCAAAACTCGTGTTTATAGACCAGCTTTAAACAATCTTGATGAAGCTATCAAATACTATGTAGGATATAAATATACCTATGATGAATTACTAGCACTTGAAAACTTTAAAGTATATCTTAAAGATAAAGATGAAGAAGAATTTTTAGAAAAATTTAAAGCTAATTTTATAGCAATTGATAATCCTTTGCAAGATGAAAAACTTAGCAAACTAGAGTTTAACTTTATTTTAAAATGTCTTAAAGCTCTTATAGTAGGACGCAAAATCAACATTGAATATATTGATGAAGATATAAAAGATGCTATATTTTTAAAGGTAATCTATAGTGATAAAAATTGGTATATTTTAATAAAATTTAACAATAGAATTGAGCTTAAAAGAGTAGCTTTTATAAAAAATATTGATATTACCAAAGATAGATATCCAAGCTTTGAAATCCCAGAAAATTTAAATAAAAAGATAAAAAATCTAAGCAATTCTTTAAGTTTATTTGAAAGTGCAAATCAAGAAGCGATACTTGAAATAAGTCCAAAAATAGCAAGGTATTTTCAAAAAGATATGAAAAAGTTTTTCAAATCTCAAAAAATCATAAATGAAAACCCATTACAAATTAGTATTACCTACTCTCAAGAACTTGAGATTTTAAGGTTTGTTAAAACTTGGCTACCTGATATAAAAATTATATCGCCAAAGTCTTTACAAGAAGCATTTTGCGATAACTTAAAACAAGCGTTAAATAATTATAAAAAGGAAGAATTATGAATGACAAAAATGAAGAAGAAGTACGCTTTGCATTTTTAAAAACTGATTTTGAGTTTGATTGTTTTAGGATTTATACCGAGTGTGAGAGTTTGCCAAAAGAGTGCGAAGAAGCTTTGTTTTATCATGGATTTTTTTTAGGGGATTTGGCTAGTTTTTTTACTATTTATAAACATACAAGTTTAAAAAATAAATTTTATATAAAAGTATTTGATAGAATTTTTGAAATAGAGCTAAAAAGCTTTAACAAAAACGACATTATAAACAACCTAAAAAATATACAAAAAACCAACTTTATTTACCCAGAAACAAAGCGAGATTACACTGATTACCGCTATATTTATGCTTTATTTTCTAATCAAGTAAAACCTCTACAAGATAGCGGAAATGATATCTTAAGCATAATCTCACACACATTTAGAGGTAGCGACACATTAGATAAAACAGAAAAAAACTATATGTGTACTAAAAGTATAGAAATACTAATAGACACAAGAGGAGTTTATTGCGATAGCAAATACCCATTACAAAGACTTAGGATAATTATGATTTATTGCCTTTTGGTTTATTATATTTTAACAACTAAACAATACATAAAAAGGCTTGCCTTATATGATGATTTAAAAGATATCATCAAAATCAGAAAAGAGCTTTTAGAATATGATGTAAGGTATTTTTATAAAAACCCTATAAGCCAATCAAGACATGAATTATACGCAATTTATGAGCTAATGGCAAAAAATCACAACCTAATAAATCTTTATGAAGAAATGAAAACCCAAACCAAAGATTTAGCAAAAATTGTTGAAATTGAGTTAAATGAAAGAAAGGCAAAGCAATACAAATGGGTAAGAATCTGTGTATATACAACTACTACAATAGTAACTTTAATGGGGATTTTTCCTGCCTTAGAGTCTGCTATTAAGATTTTTCCACCACTTAAAATAATTATTGATTTTTTTACAAAGTAATCTCATATTTTTTGACTATATTTTTATAAATTCTCCTTACATTTTTAATCTTAAGGAGAATTTATGAAAAAAATTATTTTAGCTAGTGCTTTAAGCGGTGTTTTGTTTGCAGCGGGTCCTTTTGGTCTAGAGATTGGAAAAAGCAAAATTGATGATGTAAAAAAGCTAGATTGTCAATACAGCGAAAGCTACTTAATAGACTATGTTTATCCTAATAATGGTAGGTTTTTAAACTTTAATGATTGTCATTTAATGGATGGAATGCAAAAGGCTGAATTTGCGTTCAATGATAATGGGATTTTGGTATATTCTAGGCTTATTTTTGACGGCAAAAGTTCTTATAATGAGCTAAAAACTTCATTAAACAAAAAGTATAAAATCACAAAAAGCGTAGAACCATTTGTAGGAGATAGACTGAGTGAATACAAGCTAAAAGGAGAGAAAATAAGCCTTAGCTCACCACATATGAGCTTTTCGGTGTATTTAGAGTATGAGCAAAACGACTTTTCAAAAAGAGTTAAAAAAGCTCAACAAAAAGCAAAAGAGCAAAAGCAAAATGCTACTACAAATATGCTTTAAAGGTTTGTAATGAAAAAATTTAAATATATCACAGAGTTTTTAGTTGTGTTTTTAATGTGTGTAGATATTATCATTAGCATATCCAAATATGGTTTTGATTTAAATATATTATCGCAAACCTTAACGCTTTTGATTCTTGCGTCTGCATTTTATGAAAATTACGACAAAGATAAATTAATCAAAAATCTTCAAAAAACTGAAAATATAGGGCATTTTACTGTGTAGTGTTTTCCAAATTTTGTTTGTTTATAGGATAAAATTATGTAAAAACCTATAAACAAACAACTATCCAAAGCTTTAAATTATAAAAATCATATAAATTAAAACACTATCAAACAAACGCAATTTGTAGCAATTTAGGAAAAAATACTTCTAAAGTATCTTTATAATTTAAATATAAATTTCGTTTGTTTGG
>CAZYDK010000140.1:0-3389 GCA_964646025.1 uncultured Campylobacteraceae bacterium
TGGTGTCCTGTGTTGGATTCGAACCAACGGCCCCCTCATTAAAAGTGAGATGCTCTACCTGCTGAGCTAACAAGACAAATTCAAAAAATAAGTTTTAATTCTATTTATTTAATCTTAATAAAAACTGAAATTAAGTTAAAAATTATAATTTTACTTAACATGCTTTTGGTGTCATTAAAAAATTAAAGCTAAATTTCGTTTGTTTATAAGCTATCAAAATAGCTTAAAATCTCAATGCTAAATAATAATATTTAACTAATTTATAAATATTTTTTAATTGCACCGCAAAACCTTACAAACAAACGAAATTTACTTCATTTACTAATTTAAACCTACTAAATTTCGTTTGTTTTGTGGTATTTGCTTACATAGCACAACAAAAACCACACAAACTTACATAAAATCACCCTCCCCCATAATGTAATATAAACTTAATTCATCTTATGTGGTTTTTCTATCCTAACGGCTGCTGCTTTGCCGTTTTCATCTATCTCATACGCTGCGCCAAAACCTTTAACAAATCTACCATTTTTTGGACTAAGTTTTACAAAATGAAAATCCTTTATACCATAAAACATATCCACATGCTCGTTTTTATGCTGTTCTTTTAAAAGTTTAAAAAGCCTATCAAAGTCATTATCTCTATCCAAAATCGTAGCTGTTACTTTATATCTAAGTCTAATTCTTGCAAAAATCGTCTTAGCTTCTTTTTCATCTTGCAAAAACATAATCTCAGCTTTATCTGGATTAGTTTTTAAAGCATGATAATGCTCTGCAACTTCGCTTATAAACACATACATATCATCACTATCAAAAATAATCGGTGCATAAGAACTTATAGCATTGCCATTACTATCAACACTAGCTATTATCACGCTTTTAAAACTTCTTTTATACTCATCTATCTGTTTATCAAGCTTATCTTCTGCTGGTTTTGCTTTTTTGCAAAGCTCAATTACCGCAAAATGAAGAGTTTTCTCATCAGCCCTTTCGCTATACTTTAGCTCTAAAAACTCATCATCATACTTAATCTTCATACCATCATAATCTATATGCACAAGCTCCACTTCCTTTGGCGTAACGCCTTTATGAAACTTCACAAGGTTAAAAAGACTATCTTTGTGGTCTTCATTCATATGCTTTAAAGCATGGTCTAAATTACTACTCATTGTATCTCCTTAAAAATTGTTATTAATTATATTTTTAGCAAATTCTTTAGCGTCATTTAAATCTTGTTCGCTTGGGTGCTTAGCACTTTCATTCCATCTTTTTTGTCTTTGCTCTGTGATAGCATATCTTGGATTATCTGGGTTTTTAAGTGCTAATTCTTTTGATTTAGCAATTATTTCATCACTTATTTTACCTTGAGACATAAAACATCCCAAAGCTTTGTTATTTACACTTATTTCATCTATATACTTTTTCATCATTTCTTTTACATAATCATTCTCCTTTTCAACTCCAGCTGTAAAAAATAAAGCGATTTTTTTACCTTTTAACGCACTTAAAAACTTTTTTGCATCTTCATCTATCTCACCTTTATCCACCCAAAAACCCAAAAACAACATCTCATCATCACATACGCAATCATCATTTATATTTATAGCTTTTTGATTTATACTATCAGCTATCGCAAGTGCTAGTTTTTTGGTATTTCCTGTTTTACTTGAGTAAAAAACTTTCATAAATTCTCCTTAAAATCATCTTCACACGCATTCATTATCATCTGTGCTATATTGTTTGCAAAAAATATCCCAGAAAATGTAAAACTAGCCCTATCTTTATCAAGCGACATATAGCCATTTTTTACACATTTTAAAATGATTTCATTAACCGCATTTTGATAAGACTTACTAAGGTAAAAATAAGCATCTTTTAAACACACATCTTCATACTCAAACATATTACAAAATATAGTAAAATCCTTTGCTCTTTGGGTCTTGCGGCTTATCATCTTCATATCTTTACTCATATTGTATATTCCAAAAAGCCCTATCCCACCACCAGCACCAACACCAATTGGCAATATATCCTTTGCCTGATGTGTCATTCTTATGTATTTATACTCATCGTTTTTTACAAGCTTTGTATGCTCTAAAAGCCTAAATCCATTATCAAGCATAGCTTTTAAAAAACTATCATGTAAAAGTTTGTCTTGTTTTATATCATAATAATTTTTATCTATATTTTTAGCTAATTTTGAGTTTTCAAAATACATCAAAGAATAAAAACTAACACTATCAATCCCAAGCTCACCCACAAGCCTTGCATCTTCTAAAACCTCATCAATGCTTTGATTTGGATAGTTGTAGATGATATCACAGCATAAAGTTTTGTTAAAGTTTTGCCTAATTTCGTTTATTTTCTTTATAGCGTAATCTTTATCTCCAACTCTATTTAAAAATCTCCTTGCTTTAAAATTAAAGCTTTGTATCCCAAAAGAGTATCTATTTATCCCAAATTCTTGCATAGTTAAAAGCTTATCAAGTGATAAATTATGCAATGTGCTTTCGCTTGAATACTCAATATCATTTGATAGCTTAAAACTTTTATTTATAGCACCTAAAAGCTCTTTTAAATGATGAGTTTTAAAAACAGTTGGAGTTCCACCACCAAAATAAATTGAGCCTATGGGTTTGTTTTTAAAGTATTTTTTGCTTGAGTAAAACTCAATTTCTTTAAGCAAAAACTCAAGATAATTATCAAGCTCATCATCTAATTTTGTTCTATTCATAGCACAAAAACTACAGATATTATCACAATACGGCACATGAAAATAAATACAGCCTTCATCATAGCTTTCATTAGTATCTAAAAACTCACAAAGCTCATCAAAGTTTGATTTTGATGATGGTAGCTTGGGGTTTATGTGTCCTTTTACTCTATTTTCAAACATTTTTATCCTTGTTTAAATTGTATTGTTTTGATAAAAATGCACTCATAAGCTCTTTTGTCATTTATCTTATAATTTAGATTTTTAAAAAGTTTTTTAGTATGTTCTACAAAAAGCTTATCCCCTTTAATGTCAATGATTTTAATGCTTTTATCATTTACACTAAACCTTACAACCACATCAAAAGTTCCATTTTTTTTAAGCATTTTTGCCTTTTTAGGATATGAGTTATCTATGTCAGCAAAGACAACATTTTTCTTGCAAAAACTATCATTTATGCTAAAAATTTCGTTTGTTTGGGTGTTGTTTTGAGAATTGTTTTGATGATTGCTTAACTTTTCATCACTACCTTGTGTATTTGTAGTATCTTTTACTTGCTGATGATTGTTTTTTGGTTTGTTTTGTTTTTTTGTTTGCTTTATGGGAGTTTTTTTAATCTCTTTTTTTATAGGCTCTTTTTTAATCTCTTTTACTGGTTTTTCATTCACCTCTTTTA
>CAZYDK010000141.1:0-3203 GCA_964646025.1 uncultured Campylobacteraceae bacterium
TTTAGGGGGCGGGAAACTAAGTTTTTCATAAGTATTCCAACGATTATAACTATACTAACAACTATCGCAACGCTAATTAACGCAAAGTATAAAGTGTTGATTTTATTTTCTTCATCAATTTCTGCTGATATCGCGTCTAGTGATTTTTGAATATTATCAAGCGATACGAATGTCGTAAGATATAAGCCTGATGCTTTATGTTTGCTTGTAAAGCCTAGTTTCTTTTCTTTTGTATTGTTTGATTTATTTAAAAGAGTGTATTCTGTATATCCACCGTCTGTAGTATCGCCCTTATTAATCATATCTTTTAAAAACTCAAAGCCATTTGCGTCTTTTGCATTAAGCTTATTTGTATGAAGCCACTCATTTGATGGGTGATAGTATATATATCCATTTGCATCATATACGATATAGTAGTTTTTAGCAACTCCAAATCTTACATTTTTTAAATATTCGCTTAAAATTTTTCCAAACTCATCTTCGCGACCTTCTTTTTTAAGGTTATTATAAACGCCTTGTGAGTACCCACCCACGCTTTCAATCAAACTTTTTGCTTGAAGCTTTCTAATGTTTAAAACTTCATCTGCCATTCTTTGAGTAAAAAGCTCCTCTTGGTCTTCTGCAAAATGAACATGTGCAAAATAAAGACTAAAAGCTAGTATTAGCATTGATGATAATGCTAAAATCCCTATTTTTGTGCTAATTTTCATACTTTCTCCTTAAAAAATATTTTTAAATATCAATATTTTATATCAATAATTATAAGTTATATTTTTCTAAAAGAAATATTATTTTAGCCTATTAAAATAATAAGTCAAACATCTTTAAGATAATTTATCTTTTAATATTTCATAAGCTTGATTTATTTGATGAAATTTTTTAATTCCTTCATCTAATTCTTGTTTTGTTATGTTTTGTGTGTTTAAAATATCTGGGTGATATTTTTTTGCTAGACTTCTATACGCTTTTTTTACTTCATCTAGCGTTGCATTTTTACTAACTCCTAAAACATCATAAGGGTCTTTTATCTCTTGTTGGGTATTAGCACTACGGCTATTTTGAGCTTTAAAGTTTTGTAAAATCTCATCAAACTCATAGCTAAGCCCTAATTTGTAAGCTATATTTTTTAAGATATTTAGTTTTTTATCACTTATATTATCTATGTAAGCGCAATGTATAAAAACTGTTAATATGTTGATTTTTTCAGCTTGTATCATCATGATTTTAGAAAACTCTTCAACATACATTTCTATGGGTTCGCTTGAGTCTTTACTAGCGTTAAATGTTTGTTTTAAAAATTCTCTTTCTTCTTCGCTATTTGCGGTGTTGTCTAAAAGCATACTTACAAATTCTGCTTCTTTTTTAGATATGATACCATCGCTTTTTGCAATCTTTGCTATGATTGAGATGATATAATAAGCCATTTTGGCTCTTCTTTCATCTATTTTTTTATGTAAATATTCTCTTGTTTTGTTTCCAAAATACATACTGGCTTTTGAGCGTGATTTTGCAACAAAAGGTTTTGACTTTAACATGTGATAAGCGATATAAATAACAATTAAAATAAGTATAAACTTTAACATAATTATTTTCCTAAACAAAAATGAGAAAACATCTCATCAAGTATCTCATCTCTTTTAAATTTATTTGTAAAAAGTTCTATTTGCTCTAGTGCTTGATTTAGATAAAATGCTGATATTTCCATTTCTTCTTTTATATGCTCTAATGCAGCGCTAATAGCGTTTGAGCTGATTTTACAAGCATTGATTAATGCAGCAGATGATGTGATAACTTCATCTGTTGAGAATGTTTTAAAATAATCTATAAGTTTTATCTTAACTTCATTTATATCTTGATTAGCGCTAATTTTTATAACCTCAAAACCATTAAATAAAATTTCGTTTATTTTGTGGTCTAAATCTATTTTATTTAAGATTATAAAAACTTTTTTATCGCTTTGTTTTATAAGCTCAAGTATTTTTTTATCTTCATCATCAAAGTCTTTACTTATGTCAAAGATAGCTAAAATAATATCTGATTTATGAATGCTTTGTATGCTTTTTTCTATGCCTATACTTTCTATGATATCTCCGCTTTTTCTAATACCAGCGGTATCTACTAGCTTTACTAAAAACCCATCAAGTAGTATTTGTTCTTCTATGCTATCTCTTGTGGTTCCTGCTATATCGCTAACTATTGCTCTATCATTTTGTAAAAAAGCATTTAAAATACTACTTTTGCCAACATTTGGTTTGCCAACAAGCGCTATTTTAAAACCTTCTATAAGACCTTTTTTTTGCTCACTTAAAATATATATATCTTTTAGTGTTTTGGCATTTTGTTCTAATTTGTATCTTGCATTATCAAGCACATCATCAGGTATACCGTCTTCTGCATAATCAATAGCTGTTTCTATATATGCTAGAGTTGTTACTAAATCATGTCTTATTTGACTTAGTAGTTTTTCAAATCTGCCTTCTAAGTTTTTTGCTATGATTTTTGCTGCATTTTTGCTTTTTGCGTGGATAAGGTCGTTTATGCTAAGTGCTTTTTCAAGGCTAATTTTACCATTTAAAACTGCTCTTTTTGAAAACTCACCAGCTCTTGCTATCTTAGCTCCATAACTTACAAGGATTTCTATAATTGTGTTGCAAACTATAAGTGAGCCATGTGTTTGAAACTCAACTACATCTTCTCCAGTGTATGAAAATGGCGCTTTAAAATAAATAATTATCGCCTCATCAATAAATTCATCTTGATGATACAATTTAAGATAATGTGCGTATCTTGGTTTTAAATCTTTGTTTGTAAATTTCTTTGCTATATCATAGGCTTTAGTGCCACTAAGTCTTATTATGCTAACTGAGCCTAAACCACTAGCAGTAGCTAAAGATACGATAGTATCCAAAAGCTTACCTGTTTTGTTGTTCTATAAAATCACCAACTGTTATCGCTTTGCTACCATTTTGGTGATTTTTAATTCCAACATATTTATTTGGAAAAGCTTCTCTTAATCTATCAAGAACAACTTTTAATAATGTTCCGTCAAGTGGTCTTGTTGTGTATTTGCCGTATTTTTCTACTTTATCTATAACACTTAGGATATAGTTTTCCATTTGCTCTATTTGCTCTTGAAGATAATTTCCAACTTCAAGTCTTATAAAAACATCATATTTTAATATGGCAAAATTATGTAGCATATA
>CAZYDK010000142.1:0-3197 GCA_964646025.1 uncultured Campylobacteraceae bacterium
TATTTAGATAAAGAAAAGTTTTTAACACTAACTGTTAGAAATGGAAAAGATGATGATATTGTTGATGGAAGTGTTATTAAAACTTCACCTAGAGTATGGCTTAAAAAGACATATTCTATAAATAAGATAGATACTAGTGATTGTAATGCAGAAGATTATACTGGTAGACATTCTATAAATACTTTGTTTTTTAATGAAGAAGGTATTCCTTATATAGCTAACTCAAGTGGTGGTACTTTTTGGTATTTTCAAAAACTTAAAGAAATTTGTACACTTAAAATCAAAGCTGGAAGCGATACAAAATGTATAGATATATACCCAGAAACAGGATATGTAAAAGTAAAAGAGTGTTTATAATGATATGAAGAATGCTTTTACGGTTATTGAAGTTATTTTCATCATAATCATTGTTAGTATTCTCTCATCAATTTTTATCTCAAAATTAGATACAAAAGACCTTTTAAAGGGTGTTTATATTATAGCTAGAGATTTAGAATACACTAAACATCTAGCTATAATTTATGATATAACTTTACCTAGCGATATAAAAATATCTACTGTAACAGAGCAAGATTTTAAAAAAGGCAATGTAAATCTTATAAGACAAATGTGGGGAATGAAGTTTTATGATGAGTATAAAGATGGAAAAATTACTATAAAAAATCCAAATTATATAATCTATAAAAATACTTTTAGTGGAAAACCAACAATTACAACTCTAGCTATAGATTATATGGATAAAGGTTGTGTTTTAGGTATAGATTCAAATAAAAAATTATTTACTAAAGATATAAAAACTTCAAAAAGATTAGATATAAAAAAGACTTATGGTATAAATAATGTTGAGTTTTTAGGCTCTTGTAGTGGTGTAAAACAAATATTTTTTGATAGTGAAGGTGTGCCTTATGCTAATTCAAGTCTTAGAAAACTAGAAAGCATAAAAAAAGAATGTGTAATAAGATTTAGCAGTAAAAATGATAAAAAATGTATAGTCATATACCCACAATCAGGATATATAGCCATAAAAGACCAGATTTTAGGAATAAAGTGCGATAAATTTATCTAAGATTTTTATTTTAATTGTATGTGTAGTTAGTGTTTTTTATGGTTTTTTATGGTTGATTTTATAAAGTTTTATAGGCTTTATGATTTTGCCTAAACAAACGAAATTTAGCTAAATTACAGTTATTTAAAACTTACTAAACAAATAATTTTTTAGGTTGTTTTTTTAAACCAACTAGAATAGAGCGTTAGGGTATAGGTGTTTGTGTCGCCTTGTGACATTTTGTTATGTTGGGTAATTTATAATTAAAACATTTGATACACTTTATCGCTAAAGTTTTAATGTTGATTTATTATTAACGCTTTTAACTAAACAAACGAAATTTATAAACAAGCTAACGCCTAGTAGCTTTGCTAAAAGCACTACCAAGCATAAACACCAAACTAGTAGCATTATTGCTCCATTTATCGTTTTAGTATAGTTAGTTTTGTGAAGAGATGAAATCAATAAATTTCGTTTGTTTTAGTGGTAATTTTAGTTAGATTTTTATTATTGTTTTGATTTAATTAAACAAACAAATTTTAAGGCGTATTACTAAAAAACGGCGTAAAAAAATCAAACAAACGAAATTTATTTAAAATAATTAAAAAACTCTTCTTTTAAAACCCCTTTTAGTTCATCTTTATCTATAAATAAACTAAAACTTCCAAAAGAATAAGGAGCTATCTCATATGGAGAATAAACAAGCACAATGCCGTTTTTATCAAAATAAATGCTATTTGTTATAGAATGTGAGCCATCATAATCATTTGGCAAAATATCATCTTTTGTAGCTTTTTGTAGCTTTTTCATAACTATATCTTCAAATGCTTGCATATCTTGTATAAAGTCGGCTAATTCTAGCTTTTGGTTTTGTATGTAGTTTTTGCATTCTATGGTTGTATTTGGATGTGCTCCACCTAAATACTCACTATAAACACCACAAAAACTTGATAAATCCCCGTTATGATACATCAAAGCTGTGCTATTTATACAATACCAAGAATCCATACTCTCACTTTCTAGTGATTTTGATTTAGATAGCTCGTTTGCTTCTATACATTCTTTGTTTGTGTAAGGTTGTATGAAATTTGAGTATATTATGCCATCGTTATATTCATTTATATCAAAATCCAAAGATATTGCATTTTGTTTTAAAAGGTCTAAGATTAATTTATCGTTTGATAGGTTGTCGTAGTTTTCGCTAACTTGTGTTTTTAGTTTTGGAAATTCAAATTTGTTTATAAAATCGTATTTTTTAGGACTTTTAAATATAGAATATATAGCCGTATCATCAAAAAATACATAATCATTATCATTTACATAAACATAAGATTTTCCAAAAACAAAAGAGCATAAAGCCAAGCTAAAAACTACTTTTTTCATATGATTATTCCCATATAAGTTTGATAAATTCCTCTTTTAGGTATGGTTTTATGTCTTCGTAAGATACTATGATGTTTTGTTTCATATCATTAGAACAAAAGGTAAAACCGTAGCTATCAAGATAAAAATTATCCAAAATTATACCACTTAAATCATTATTTTTATGGAGTTTTTTCAAAAAATCCATAAACTCATTTTCATCTTTTATAATGTCATTTATTTTTATGTCTTGATTTGTTTGAGCATTATATGTTTTAAACTCAATTTTTGATGAATTATCAGTATTTTTTATATAAACATTTTGTTTTACAGTAGAGATAATATCACCTGTTTGAAAGTATCTAGATGTGGTTGATTGTGATGAGAAAAAATCGTTTTTTATATCTAAATCATTTTGATTTTGCATTTGTTGATTTGCTATTTCACTTAGTTCTTTCATGGCTTTTTCATGTTCTTTGTGGATTTTGTTAAAATCTATAAAAACATCATCATAAAAATTATCATTAGGGTTTTTTGGAGAATTTTTTACATTTTCTAGTTCTTTGATTTTTTCTTTTAGCATTTCATTTTCTGCTTTTAAAGCATCTATTTCATTTGCAAAACTTAAACTACATAAACAAGCTAAAGATAGTAAAATTTTTTTCATATTTTCTCCTAAATTTGTTTTTTATAATTTAGGATTTTTTGACAAATAAAGGGTTAATTTATCTATTTTTTTATTTTTATCAAACAAACGAAATTTATAAAAGTTTTTAAATTTCGTTTGTTT
>CAZYDK010000143.1:0-3157 GCA_964646025.1 uncultured Campylobacteraceae bacterium
ATAGGTGCATATTTAAACAATAAAACAAAAATAAACCATGATAATTTTTCTCAAGAATTATTCTATGGATTTGAGTGGTATCAAACAAAAAGTTTTAGAAAAATGCATGCTAAGATGGCGGTTAATACAGATTATTCAATAACTGTTACAAAAAGCCCAGATGCACCAAAAGAAGTAGCAAATAACTACTCTGTATTTTTACAAGATACATTTAAAATCGGGGGTCTTAGTGTAATACCTGGTGTTAGATTTGATAGATTTAGTATAGATAACTTTGGTAAAAAAACTCAAACATTTAGCAATGTAAGCCCTGCTTTAGCAGTTGACTATAAGTTTGATATGGGGCTTAACTTGTTTGCAGGATACTCAAAAGTATTTAGAGGACCGGACCCATTAGAAAGTTTGTTTTTATCTAGTGACACCGAAAAAAAGGTAAAAATAATAGATAATTTAAAACCAGAAACAGGTAATGCCTATGAGGGAGGATTTGGATTTAAAAATACATTTAATGACCACAGAATTAATTTTGTAGCAAAATATTTTTATACAGACTATAAAAATTTAATCAAAGAAGCTACAAAACAAAGTATATTAAGATATAACGCAGGTAAATCAAATGTTCGTGGAGCCGAAGTTTATCTATCTTATGGATATGAAGACTTTAAAACAAGCGTAAGCTATACAACCCAAAAAACAAAACACGAAGATAGTAAAAAAGTAGGCGGAATAATGGCATATAGCGATAGTGGAGATAAATACACATTTAACGCAGAATATTTCACAAGCTCTATTGATACCCTTTTTGGCTACAACTTGATAGCATTTGCAGGCAAAAAGCTAGATGATGGAACTAAAAAATCAGGTTATGCGGTAAGTGAGATATACGCAAGTTATATGCCGACATCAAACCTTGAAGTAAATTTGAGTGTAAACAACCTATTTGATAAAACTTATGTGTCACATTCACAAAGAATTTTCAATGCTGAGCAATACAATGACTATGAAGCAGGTAGAAATATCAAACTAGGTGTAAGCTATAAATTTTAAACAAAAAGCCAAAGATTTTCTTTGGCTTAAAATATCTTAAAATAGGAAAAATTGTGGAATTTTTAAAAGAATATCTAGATTATATTGTTTTTGCAATTTTATTTTTTATGAGCTTTTTAGTTGTAGCTTTTAGTATTGAAAGATTGATTTTCTATTCAAATGTAAAAGTGGACAATTATAAAGATGAAAAAAGTTTAGAAATTGCATTAAGCAAAAACTTAACAGCTTTATATATAGTCTATCAAAATGCCCCATACATAGGGCTTTTAGGGACAGTTATGGGTATAATGATTACATTTTATGATATGGCAAATGCTAATGGAATGGATGTTAAAAGCATAATGCTAGGCTTATCACTTGCTCTTAAAGCTACTGCAGCAGGACTTTTTGTAGCTATACCTACGCTTATGATATATAACGCTTTTAATAGAAAAGTGGAGGTTAAATTGTCAGAATACAAGGGGCAAGATGAGAGTAAATAAAGAAGGTTTAAATCTAGTGCCTTTTATTGATATTATGCTTGTTTTACTTTGCATAGTTTTAAGTGTTAGCACTTTTATAGCTGAAGAAAAAATAAAACTAAACTTACCCATATCTAAAAATAGCGTTAGCTATACAGATAGCAAAAAAATATTTATAAGCATAGATAAAGAAGGTTTGTTTTATTTTGATGATATTCTTGTAAATTATGATGAATTAAAAGTAAAATTAAGCATAATTGATAAAGAGAACATTGTTATTTTAAGAAGCGATGAAGATGCTAGTTATAAACATTTTGTAGAAGTTGTTGATTTATTAAAAGAGTTTAAGCATGAAAACTTTGCTATCGCAACACAAAAATAAAGTTTCATTTATTCTCTCTCTTATCATACATGTAACTTTGGTTGCAGCGGTTATAAAAAACGATTTTAAAGTATCAACTAAACAAAATGATAAATTTATGGCGGTGTTGTTTTACTCTCCACCGCCACCACCTACAACTAAACTAGAACAAGAAATCATAGAGCAAACAGAACCTATCATGCAAGAAACTATAGAAGAAAAAATAGCTATTAAGCCAAAAAAAGAAAAACCTAAACATAAAAAAGAAAAACCTAAAAAAATAAAAAAAGAAATTAAAGAAAAACAAAATCAAAAAACCAACTCAAAAGAAGAAATAACCCCATATCAAGCACCTACGCAAGAAGTAGCTACTATGCAAAATAACACACCAAGCAATGTAAAATCACAAGCTGGTGGTAATGAAAATGAACTTGTAGCGCATATTCAGTTAGTGCTGAATAAAGAAGCTAAAAAAAACTACCCAACAAGCGCTAGAAAACGAAGGCAAAAAGGTATTGTTGTGGTTAGCTTTGTTTACGATAATGGTATTTGTAAAAATATCAAAGTTGTAAAGAGTTCGGGATATGATGTATTAGATGAAGCAGCTATAAAGAGTGTAGCTAAAGCCAGATTTAAACACTATCCAAACACTTTAAGCGTCAATGTCCCAATCAGCTTTAATTTACATTAATATATAAAATTACTATAAATTTCGTTTGTTTTAATGATTTACTAGCTTTAGAAATACAGCTTCATGGCTTTATTCTAGCTAGCCAAATCAATAAGCTTATAAATATCAAACAATGAATAATCTAGTAAATATAATTGATAATCCGTAAGCATTAAATAACAAAAATCCCCAATCAACAAATTTGTAAATACTCATCAACAACCATACAATGTATTTTTAAAAAAATACATATAACAAAATAACTTAAAAAATAAATTTAATATACAATATGTCTTGACCATATAAAATCAGCGCACATCATAGTGACACATGTAATTTCAAAGTAAACCACTAAACCAACTCATCAATAACTATTATCTAACAATAGTAAGATTATACACACTTTATTATACATCTAACAATAATAATTATCATAACAGCTTTTCTAGCCAACTTAATCCCAAACCATTAAAAATAGCAACTATATAATAGCTATAATTAATCATTTAAAAAATAAATACAATCAACAAACTTTAAAAACTAAACCATAAATTCACATACAATACATAATATGATAATATAAGATATTCTAAACATATAAAATAAATATACAAGATA
>CAZYDK010000144.1:0-3135 GCA_964646025.1 uncultured Campylobacteraceae bacterium
TTAATAAAATTTTATATAAAAAACTACTAATTTCTGTAATATTGTGATTTTAAAAAGCTAAGGATAATTATGAATAAAGCAATTTGTATTTTAAGCGGTGGGCTTGATAGCGCTACAACTCTTGGCATAGCTATGAGTGAAAACGATGAAGTTATAGCACTACATTTTGACTACAATCAAAGAACGATGGATAAAGAAAAAGAATGTTTTTTAAAACTTTGCAAGCATTATGATATAAAAGGCGAGATAATAGACGCTAGTTTTATAGCTCAAATTGGTGCAAATAGCCTAACAGATACCTCAATGCAGATTAAAAAAAGTGACACTTTCATAAAATCAGACGAAGTGCCAAACACTTATGTGCCTTTTAGAAACGGGGTATTTTTAAGCATAGCAGGAGCTTTAGCGGAAAAAGAAAAAGCAAATGCAATCTACATAGGCGTAGTTTGGGAAGATAGTAGCGGATATCCTGATTGTAAGATTGAGTTTATAAATGCTGCAAATGAGTTTATAAAACAAGGTAGTTCGTATTTAAATGAGCTTAAAATCAAAGCACCGCTTATAAATCTTAAAAAAGATGAAATCATACAAAAAGCCATATCTTTAAAAGTCCCGCTAGAACATACTTGGAGCTGTTATGAAAGTAATGATAAAGCTTGTGGTAAATGCGAAAGTTGTCTTTTAAGACTAAGAGGGTTTGAAAAACTAGGCATAAAAGATAAGATAAATTACAAGGAGTGATAAATGTATGAAATTGTAAAAAAAATGATGTTTTGTATGCAACCAGAAGATGCACATGAGTTTGCTATGTTTTTTCTTAAAAATTGGCATAAATGTCAAATCTTAGATAAATTTAGCTATGAAGATGAAAGTTTAAAAAATGACTTTTTTAACCTTGAGTTTAAAAACCCTATCGGAATGGCAGCTGGTTTTGACAAAGACGCTGTAGCACTAAACGCTTTGGCTCATCTTGGATTTGGATTTATGGAATTTGGTGCTGTTACACCAAAACCGCAAAGTGGCAATCCAAAACCAAGACTTTTTAGGCTAAAAGAAGATTTTAGCTTACAAAATGCTATGGGTTTTAACAACATAGGCTTAAAAGCCATACTAATCAACCTTGAAAAACAACAAAAAATATTTAAAAACCAAAACCTAACACCACCGCCAATTTTTGCAAATATAGGCAAAAATAAAGATACTAAAAATGAAAATGCGATGAGTGATTATGAATGTTTGGTGCAAGGCTTAGATAATGCTTGTGATGGATTTGTTGTAAATATAAGCTCACCAAATACAAAAAACCTTAGGGATTTACAAAATGAAAGCTTTGTAAAAGAGCTTTTTTTAAGCCTAAACGAAAAAACAAAAAAACCTTGTCTTTTAAAAATAGCACCTGATATGAGCGTAGATGAAGCACTTAAAGTATGCAATGCTGGGATTTTAGGTGGGGCAAAAGGAGTGATAGTAGCAAATACAACAAAAGATTATTCATTAAGCAAAAATTCTTACGATATAGGCGGACTAAGCGGAAGGGTTTTAAAAAACAAATCAAGAGAACTTCTAAAAGAACTAGCAAAAGATTTATTTGGCAAAACAACAATCATAAGTAGTGGTGGGATAGAAGATGCTGAAGATGTTTTATACAGACTTGAGCATGGAGCTAGTTTGGTTCAAATATACACTGCTTTTATATATCAAGGTCCTATGATTTGTAAAAACATAAACTCAAATCTAGCAAATCTTTTAAAATCAAACGGATATAAAAATATCAAAGAAGCAATAGGTGCAAAAATATAAAATAAACTAACGCAAACAAACGAAATTTATAAAAAGTTTTAAATTTCGTTTGTTTAAACCCCATGAAAAGAGACTTTAGGCTTATTATATTTCAACATTAAAAAGGATTATAAACTAAAGTCTCTTTTTAAGCTACAAACATCACCAAAACAATCAATGTTTAAAACTCTATCAATAACCTAAAAACAAACTTCAAAACATCAAAACTAAGCTTTGAAACTAGCATTTTCTTAGTCTTGATGTAAAATCCCCTCCCCTTTTTTACACAAAAAAGCTAAGACTTATAAAGCCTTAGCTTTTAGGGTAATGATTAGAAGCTATATCTAATAGTAGCGTTTAGCTCATAATCATTCTTAAGCTTACCACCAAAGCCTCTTTCAACACCTACGTTTAATCTTAAGTTGTTGTTTATCTTGTAACTTCCGCCGATATTTACAAATCCGTGGTTGTTTTTGTCTAGCTTGGTTTGGGCTTTTGCATTGATACCTGTTACTATCTCATCTATCACTAGATTTGCTTTTTGTGCTTTTGGAGTTAATACCCCACCAACACCAGCTCTATAAGTAAAGTTATCTACATTGCCACCTACAAACACTTGTGGTTTAAATACAACTGGCGAATGTGCATCTACGCTTACTGTTGTTTTGTCTTTTTTAGATTTAGACTTATACTCACTTATGCGACCTGTGATAAACTCAACGCTAGGCTCAACATAAAACGCATCATTAACACTTACTCTGTATCCACCCTCAATACTTGCTAAAAATGATGTTTGATTATCTATATCATACTTAGCATTATCGTGGCTTGTTTTTACAAACTTAAGCACACCATCAGCAAAGAAGCCGCTGTTTGATATATAGCTACCATAGATACCACCGCTGTATGATTTTGACTTGGTATTTGCATTTACTTTATCAAATCCAGCCAACACACCTAGATATAAATCTCCACCGCTTAGGCTTGATTTTTTATCAGCACCTATTTGAGTAGAATAGTAGTTAAAGCTATCTATACCATCACCACTCATTCTACCACCCCAAGTTCTAACCCAAGCACCAGCCTCACCATCAAGGCCACGAAGCTCACCCATACGCTTGTTCATGTTGTTAATCTGAACATTTAGAGTGCTTAATGCTTCTGCATTTACGCTTGATTTTTTGCTTTCTATGATTTTTGCTGCTATTTTGTTTGCTGCTTGCTCAACTTTTGCTTTTTGCTCTGCTGTCATTTTGCTTGCATCGCCACCATTATCCATGATAACTTTTACTAGCTCTCTTGTTTCTTTGTCAGCTAGGCTACTAAATCCACCAAGTGATTTTTTAACATCTTCAG
>CAZYDK010000145.1:0-3056 GCA_964646025.1 uncultured Campylobacteraceae bacterium
AAATTTCGTTTGTTTGGCTAAATGGTGATTATGAATTTTTTTGGATTTTTGTTTACTTTTATGCTTCCTTGATGAGTATTGATTATCTCACGGCTAAGGCTAAGTCCTAAGCCATTTCCTTTTAGTTTTGTGGTTTTGTATGCTTCAAAGATATTATCATCTTTTATATCTACGCCATTATCTTCTATAGTGATTGTGAGTTTTTTGCCTGTTTTATAGGCTTTAATTATCACAACTCCATCAAAACTCATTTCATCTTTTTTCTCTACTATAGCGTCTATGGCGTTGTAGATTAGGTTGCTTAAAACAAGCGTTAAAAGTTCTTTATCCGCTGATATCTCAACGCTTTCTAACTCTAAAATAAGCTTAGAATTATCGCTTTCATACTCATCAAAAATCTTTTCTAGCTCATCTTTTAAAGATGATATGTTAAAGGTTTGTTTGTTAAGAGTTATACCTTTTGTAAAAAGTAGCGTGTGTTTTATGATACGCTCCACTCTTTTTATCGCATCTTGCATTTGCAAAACAAGTGCTTTGTTTTTTATCTCCACACGCCCAAACAAGGTGCTAAGTAGCAATGATATACTTCCTATTGGGTTTCTTATCTCGTGGGCTAAGTGTGCTGAGATTTGCCCCATACTTGCTAGTCTTTCGTTGCGTTTTTCTGTGGTTATATCTGTGGCACTGATGATTGTTTTATCAAGGTGAGAAATGATTTTTACTAGGTAAAAATTGTTATTTACATTAGCTTCATAATAGCTATTTGTAAAATCTATGCTTTTAAAAAGATTTTGGTTTTCTCCTGCTAATTTATTTTGTAAAAAAATATTTTTATCTTTATCAAGTATCCAAATAGCACTTGGTAAAACTTCTATGATTTGAGCTAGAGTATCTGTTAAAAAATCATAACTTTTTTTTAGGTTTTTATACTCTTCTTCTATGACATAGGTTTGTTCAATTAGCATTTTAAGGCTATTTGCATTTGTAAAATCTAGATTGTTTATGTTGTTTAATTCATCATTTTTCATAATTTTCCTTGATTTTTTTATCATATTTTATAAAAATTATGGAAAAATACAAAGTAAAAATCATTTAGGATAATTTATGGACTTACAAAGCTTAAAAAACGATGTTATTTTAGAATATGGACTTAAATACTACGATTTTACTGCTAGTGGCTTGGCGCTTAAAAGCATAGAAGATAGGATAAAAAATATTTTACCAACTTATGCTAACACACATTCAGAGCATTCAAGCAGTGCGGTTTTGACCTCTATATACTACGATAAAGCAAAGCTTAGTCTTAAAAAAAGCCTTGAGCTTAGCGATGATTTTTCTGTGATAGCTTGTGGTTTTGGCTCAACAGCTGCTATAAAAAAATTTCAAGAAATTATGGGTATATATGCACCACCAAAGCTTCAAAAACTTTACCTTGAAAATGTTTTAAAAGATAAATCCAAGCTTCCTTTTGTTTTGGTTGGTCCATATGAACATCATTCAAATGAGCTTAGCTTTAAAAATGGCGTTTGCGAGTGCAAAAGAATAGAGCTTAAAGATGGTGTGATTGATTATTTTATGATTGAGCGTGAGCTTAAAAAAGTAGCTAAAAATAGACTAAAAATAATGAGCTTTTCAGCCGCATCAAATGTAACAGGCATAAAAAGTGATATAAAAAGACTAAGCGATATCGCTAAAAAATACAATGCTTTACTTACGCTTGATTGCAGCACTTCATCGCCTTATGAAAACATAGATTGTAGGCTTTATGATGCTTTGTTTATATCAGGGCATAAACTACTTGGTGGGGTTGGTGGGTGTGGGCTTTTGGTTATAAAAAACGAGCTTTTAGGCTTAGAGCCTACTTTTGCGGCGGGTGGAACGGTTGATTATGTTTCAAGGAAAAAAGCTTGTTATGTAGAAGATAAAGTAGCGTTAGAAGAGGGCGGGACTTTGCCTATACTAGAGCTTTTAAAAACCGCTTATGCTTTTGAGTATAGAAATGCCTTTGGGCTTGAAAATATCAAAAACATTGAAAAGCAAAATTGTTTTTATGCTTTTAATAAACTTGCCTTTTTAAAAACTAAAATTAATGGACTGATTATATATGCTGAAAATGTTCGTGATAGGCTTGCACTTTTTTCTATAAACATACAAGGCATATCGCCTTATGATTTGGCTTTAACCTTAAGCAAAGATTACGGCATACAAACAAGAGCTGGATGTGCTTGTGCTGGACCTTATGGGCATGATATTTTGGGGCTAAAAGACCATGAAAACAAAAATGAGATAGGATTTAAACCTGGTTGGCTTAGATTTAATTTTCATTATATTCATGATAAAAATGACATTGATTACTTTTTTGATTGTCTTTATAAAGCGTATTTAAAGCTTAAGCATTAACGCTTTTTGTGTAGCATTGTGGCTTTTAAATTTATTTAAGGATTTTTATGGATAGCGTTTTACAAAACCTTGATACTTATGGGTACTTGATACTTTTTTTATATTCTCTTACGGGCGGACAAGTTGGGCTTATCGCTGCGGCACTTATGAGTGCTAGTACAAAACTTGATATAAGTTTGTGTATTTTGATAGCATTTTTAGGAAATGCCATTGGGACAAATCTAGCGTTTTTTATAGCAAAGTATTATAAAAAAGATTTTATGGTTTATATCAAAAAACATAAAAGAAAGTTTGCTTTAGGCAAAATCAAGTTTCAAAAATACAGCGTTTTTTTTATATTTATACATAAATACATTTACGGTTTAAAAACCATAATCCCCGTTGTTGCTGGTATGGCGATGTATAATCAGAGTAAATTTTTGGTTTTAAATACTTTTGCTAGTTTGGTTTGGGCTTTGTCTGTTGGGATTTTGTTTTATTATCTTGGTGGGATTTTTAGTCTTGAGCTAGTAAAGGATAAATTTGAAAACGCTACAAATCCTTATGTGATGATACCTGCTATGGTTTGTTTTTTTGGTTTGGTTTATTTTTATCTTAGCAAGGCTTCAAATACAAAAAAATCTTAATTTTAAAATCATTCAAACAAACGAAATTTA
>CAZYDK010000146.1:0-2985 GCA_964646025.1 uncultured Campylobacteraceae bacterium
GTAATGGCTTATGATGTTATAAAACAAGCTGCAGCAAACTATAAAGGTATATCTCCTGAAGATTTTGAAGATGAGATAATAGTATGTGAGTGTGCTAGGGTAAGTCTTGGAACGATAAAAGAAGTTATAAGATTAAACGACCTTAAAACGGTAGAAGATATCACAAGATACACAAAAGCTGGTGCTTTTTGTAAATCTTGCGTTAAAGCTGGGGGTCATGAAAAAAGAGATTTTTATTTAGTTGATATATTGGCTCAAACTAGAGCGGAAATGGATAGACAAAGATTAGAAAAAGCTGAAAACAGCGATAATTTTGATGAGCTTACTATGGTAAAACAACTTAAAATCATAGAAGAAAAGCTAGACGAAGAAATCCGCCCAATGCTTCATATGGATGGTGGGGATTTAGAAGTTATAGATTTACAAAAGGGTGGAGATGGTATGATAGACCTTTATATACGCTATCTTGGTGCTTGTAGCGGATGTTCTAGCGGAAGCACAGGAACACTTTTTGCCATAGAAAACATACTTCAAGAACAAGTTAGCTCTAGTATAAGAGTTATACCTGTTTAATACTATCAAACAAACGAAATTTAATTAAATTTCGTTTGTTTAGCTGTATTTAATAGCCATATTAAATGGTTTGATAATTTTAAATTATATGCTTTACTACTCCAAAATAGCCACAAATAAACGAGATTAATAAATCACAAGTTTTGATGTTTAAATTTCGTTTGTTTATCACAACAGCTAAAAAATCTAAAACAAGCACAATAAATTTAAACATAATTTTATCTTAAATTATATTTTTAGATTATTTTATTAATAAAATTGATATATATCAATAAAAAAATATTTTTTTATTATTAAATAATTTTTAAATTCTAAGTTTGGCTTTGCTGTAAACTATGTTTTTTAGTATATAATAAGCAAAAATAAAAATAAGAAAACAAAATAAAAATTTAAGAAAGGATTAATATATGGAGAAAAACAAGCTCTTGCTCATACTTTGTATATTGATAGGTTTTGCCTGTGGTGGCGGCATTTATACATTTATAAATGCCGAAGGTTTTTTGATGATGACTAGCAAACCAGAAGCCTGTAGTCAGTGCCACATCATGGACGATGTTTATGATAGTTGGCGTAAAGGGGACCATTCTCGTCAAGCTAGTTGTGTTGATTGCCACTTGCCACATGATTTTGTTTCATACTGGACAAAAAAAGCTTATCATGGCTTAAAGCATGGGTATTATTTTACAAAAGGTGGTAACCCATCAAACCTTGAACCAGCGGATATGACACATAGCGATGTAAATAATTCTTGTATCCATTGCCATCAAGATTATGCACACAATGCTATAAATGCGGATTCTAGCGATAAGTACGAACCGCTTGATTGTCTTAGCTGTCACAGAAGTGTCGGACATTTACATAATTAATAAAATTTTAACAAAGGAGATTGTATGTCAAAAACAACTTATGTCGTTTCTATCGTAGTAGCAGCCTGTGTTGGTGCTGGACTTTTTGCTCTAAACTCCAACATAACAGGTCATAAAGTAGAAGCTATGGTAAAACCTGCACCGCTTTTTGAGCAAAGTGATGAGGAGCCTGATTTTGCAAAATGGGGCAAAAATTTCCCAGCTCAACTTGATGGCTATATGGCTATGAAAGATGATTTGTTTGAAACAGATTTTGGCGGTAGTTTGCCATTTAGTAAGCTTATACGCTATCCAGCAGCAACAACATTTTGGAATGGTTATGCTTTTGCGGTTGATTATAATAAACCTAGAACGCATTATTATTCACAAATAGACCAAATGGAAACAAAAAGAAACAACAAAGAGTATCTAAACACTCACGGACTTCCTGCATTTAAAGGTCAACCAGGTGCCTGTGTTAACTGCCATACTGGATATTTAACAGCTATTTATAAAACAGATAAAATGCCTAGCTTTAAAGAAAATCCAGTAGAAACAAGTAAATTAGCTATGGGATTTTTTGATGTTTTTGGAGCTGAAGGTCAAAAAATGAAAAACGCTTGGACAAAAATGAACGCTATACCATACTTTGATGTAATGAAAGAAGTAGAAAAAGTATATGGCGATGGAGTTCATGGCTCACATATGGGTTCAACCTGTGCGGATTGTCACAATCCTGATGATATGAGCCTTCGCGTAACTCGTCCTGCATTTGTAAATGCTATGGTTGCTCGTGGATATGAAGCAGACCAAAAACATGGTCTAAAAGCAAGTAGAAAAGACATGAGAAATTATGTTTGTATGCAATGCCACATAGAGTATTATTTTGAAGGAAAAGATAGTCTTTTAACATTCCCATGGACTAAGTGGAAAAAAGATGAAGCATTTAAGATAGAAGATTTTGATAGATACTATGATGAAAAACTAGCAAATGGCGAGTATCCACAAGATTATATCCAAAAAGATACAAAAGCTAAAATCATCAAAATGCAACATCCAGAAGCTGAGCTTTACTCAAGCAGTCTTCACTACAGAAGCGGTGTAACTTGTGCTGATTGTCATATGCCATACAAAAGAGATGGAGCTAAAAAAGTTACCGACCACAACATTCAAACACCTTATGCTAACATAAACGCATCTTGTAAAACTTGCCACCCACAAGATGAAAAAAGCTTAAAAGATAGAATTAGCTTTATACAAAATCGCCATGCTTATGAGCTTAGAGAGTGTGAAAACAACCTTTTAGCACTAATTCAAGATATCAAAACAGCAAGAGCTGAGCTTGCAAAACACCCTGAATTTGCAAAACTTGAAGGTAAAGCACAAGAAGATGCTATATCTAAAGCACTTGAAAAATCGCTTTACGCACATAGAAAAGCACACATTAGATGGGACTTTGCATTTAGTGAAAACAGCTATGGTTTCCACTCACCACAAGAAGCTATGAGAATCATAGGTCAATGTAAAGAAGTATCTCGTGAGGGTCAAATGACTTTAGCTAATGAGC
>CAZYDK010000147.1:0-2913 GCA_964646025.1 uncultured Campylobacteraceae bacterium
CCCCCCCCAAAAAAAATCTTTTAGATATTTTTAAATAAATCTTTTAGATTATTTAGTGCTTCTTCGCTAGATATGTTTTCTTGGCTTGTGTTTTCTTCTGTTTTTGCTGTTCCAATTTCTTGTAATTCTATCTCATAGCCTGTTAGCATAGAGCAAAGTCTTATATTTATACCGCTTTTGCCTATAGCTTTGCTTTTTTGACTAAAGTCTAGTGAAACTGTTGCTTTGTTTTCATTTATCACAACACTATTGATGATAGCTGGTGCTAAAGTTCTTGATATTAGTATAGCGTCTTGGTCTGAGTATTCTATACAGTCTATACTTTCTCCGTGTAATTCTTTGCTAACAGCGTTTATTCTAACACCTTTTATCCCCACACAAGCACCTATCGCATCAACAGAAGGTGTGTTTGCAGCTATGACAAGCTTTGCTCTTTCGCCTGGTATTCTAGCACATCCTTGTATGCTAATTGCACCATCTTTTAGCTCTGGAACTTCAAGTGTAAGTAATGCTTCTAAAAATTTAGGACTTGTTCTTGAAATCTCAACCCTAAGACCGTGTGCCTTATCTACAATCACTCTTTTAATCACAGCTTTTACAACATCGCCTACTTTGAATTTTTCACCTTTTATTCTGTATTTTCTAGGGAGTATCGCTTTTACTTCGTCTATTTCTAAAAATGTATTTTCTTCGCTATCAACTCTAGTTACACTACCAAAAACAAGTCCGCCCACCATAGCTTGATATTTTTGAAATATTTTTTCTTCTAGTAATTTTTGTATATGGTATTCTAATTCTTTATGAAGCAAGCTTGCGGCTGTTCTTCCTAAATTTTCTAAATTGATTTCATATGTAAGCTCATCACCTACTTCAACATCTTCACTTTGTTCTTTTGCTTTGCTTATGCTTATGTAGTGTTCGTTATCTTCGTTTAATCTTTCATCATTATCAGCTACTACTATAATTTTTTGATAAATACCAACATTTTTGCTCGTATCTACAAAAAAATTATATTTTTCTCCGTATATTTTTGTAACTGTGTTTGTGATTGCTAATTTAACTTTTTCTTTTACTTCATTGATGTCTAGATTTTTTTCATTTGCTATTGATTCTATAATGTCTATAATTTTTTCCAAGTGATTACCCTTTTTATATGCGTAGATTTTATCGAAGCGTTAATTTTATCAAAAGTGGCTTTTAATAAGTTTAATAAAAGCACAAATTGATTATAATCTCTAGTTTTAATTAATTAAAATCGCATGAGGTTAAAAATGAACATAAAACTAGCTAGAAATCAGCTTAATGAAAACCCAAAAAGCATAAGTATTGAAGAGATAGAAAAAAAAGTTGTAGAAGAAAATGGCAAAATTTTTTGTCTTGATAAAGAAACTAGCCATAAAGATTTGATGAGTTTGGTTGAAAAGTTTGAGAAAAAAGGATATAGCGTTTTTTGTCGTGAGCTAAAGTATGGTCTTGATGAAAACGAATACATTTATGAGGTTCATATCCTTTGAAAAAACTTTACATACAAACATTAGGTTGCAATATGAACGTTCGCGATAGCGAACGCATGATAGCAGAATTGACGCAAAAAGAAGATTATGAATTAACAGATGATATAAAAGAAGCAGATTTAATTCTCATAAATACCTGTAGCGTTAGAGAAAAGCCAGTTCATAAGCTTTTTAGTGAAGTTGGTGGATTTGTAAAAGCTAGAAAAGAGGGGGCTAAAATAGGGGTTTGTGGATGCACCGCTAGTCATCTTGGTAGCGAGATATTTAAAAGAGCACCTGAAGTTGATTTTGTTTTAGGTGCTAGAAATATCTCTAAGATAACACAAGCAATCAAAACTCCAAAGTTTATAAGCAATGATATAAATTATGATGAAAGTGATTTTGCTTTTGCGGACTTTAGAAATAGCCCTTACAAAACATTTGTAAATATAATGGTTGGTTGTGATAAGCATTGTGCTTATTGTATAGTTCCGCACACTAGGGGCGATGAGCTTAGTATTCCTTTTAATATCATTTATAATGAGAGTAAAAAAGCTGTAGAAAATGGTGCTAAAGAGTTGTTTTTACTTGGTCAAAATGTAAACAATTACGGAAAGCATTTTTCAAACAAATCTCATCCAAAAATGGATTTTTCAGACCTTTTAAACGAGCTTAGCACTATAAATGGTCTAAAGCGTATTAGATTTACTAGCCCACACCCGCTTCATATGGATGATAAATTTTTGCAAACTTTTAGTCAAAATGAAAAGATTTGCAAGTCAATGCATATGCCACTTCAAAGTGGTTCAACTCAGATTTTAAAATCTATGAGAAGAGGATATAGCAAAGAGTGGTTTTTAGATAGAGCTTTAAAGCTAAGAAGCTTATGTAAAGACGCTACTATATCAACAGATATTATCGTTGCTTTTCCTGGTGAGAGCGATGAGGATTTTGAGCAAACTTTAGATGTCGTAAAGCAAGTAAGATTTGAACAAATGTTTTCTTTTAAATACTCAAAAAGACCTCTTACAAAAGCAGCTACTATGCCAAACCAAATAGACCCAGAGATAGCACAAAAAAGACTTGAAAGACTTCAATCTTTTCACACTAGCATACTTGATGAGATAGTAGCTAGTAAAGAAAATGAAGTTATGGAAGTTTATTTTGAAGAGCTAAGAGAAAACAACTCTGTAGCTGGTAGAAGCGATAACAACTTTTTGGTTCAAGTAAATGGTAGCGAAGAATTACTTGGAAAGTTTAAAAAAGTGAAGATAAATAAAGCTAGAAGAATGGTTTTATATGGGGAAGTGATAGATTAATCATGAAAAAGATAAAAATAGCCGCTTTTATGATATATATCTTACAGTGGTTTTTATATCTTACATGTAGAAAAAAATATCTTGGAAAAGATATGATAGAT
>CAZYDK010000148.1:0-2785 GCA_964646025.1 uncultured Campylobacteraceae bacterium
CGCTTTGGGGTAGTAAACTTTACTAGATGATTTTTGAAACTAAATTTCGTTTGTTACAAAACGCCGTATTTATAAAGCCAAACAAACGAAATTTGCTTTCAAATGCTTTTGTGGGTAAATTTAATCAAATACTTTTAAAACTAATTTCGTTTATTTAAATAACTTTTACAATACAAATGCAACGCAAATTCAAGCCAAACAAACGAAATTTAAAAAACCAAACAAAAAATCATTTAAAAATATATTTTTTCTTTATATAGCTAGAGTTGTAGGCTCTAAGTATTGATGAGTAGCCAAGATATATTTTTATTTTATCGTGAAGCTTTACATCTGCCGTGCTAACATCTATTATCAAATGGTCGCTTGAAGCACCTAAAACCTTGATATTTTTATCTTTAAAAAATATATTATTTATATCAATACTTGCTTTTCCTATATTTAATATCGCTCTTTTTATCTCTCCGCTATCTTTAAATTCTGGTTTATTTTTAAATGCATCAAAGCCTATCTTCCCTATCGGCACGCTTGGTTTTTGCTTGATTTCTATAACTTTTGCTTTTATGTAAAAACAATCATCATACAAGCCTTGTATATTTGAATTATCATAAGTATTTATACCATTTAGTATAGCTTCACCTATGCGGATATTTGTGATTTGTTTTGGCAAAACATCATCAAACACAAGCTTGAGTGAGCTTGAATTTCCACCTGATATTTGTATTTTATAGCCTAATATTTTTTGTATTTTTTTGGCTACTTTTACAAGATATGATAAATTATCCACACTAGGCAAAACCCCACCATAGCAAGTAAGATTTGTTCCTATGCCATAGACTTTTATGTGTTTTAGTTTTTTGATAATCTTTACATCTTTAAAAAGCTTTTTATCCACAAAATACCCCTCCCTTAAATCCCCAACATCAAGCATTAAAAGAATTTTATGAATTTTGCTTAAAGATTTTGCTTTTTTGTCAAGCTTTAAAATTGTCTTTAGCTCTGTATTGACACTTATATCACTGTATTTTACAGTTGATTTTATATCATCATCTGATGGAGCCCTTAGCAAAAGCTTAGTCATTTTGCTAGGGGCTTTTTTAAGATTTTGGATGTTTGTATCCGCTATAAAATCTGCTTTTAAATGCTTTAAAATAACAAAATCACTATTATAAGCCTTACTTACATAAACCATTTTTACATTATCAAGAGACTTTTTAAGTCTTTTGGCATTATGTTTTAGCTTTCTAAGGTTTATGTGTAAATTAAGCATTTTTAGCCTTATTGTAAGCTATGCTAATTCCAAGATAAGATAAAAAAATCACCACAATAGGCATAGCATAATTAAAAAACGCATAAGGCCAATAAGTCAAAGTCCCAACGCCAAGTATCGTTGATATATATATACCGCAAGTATTCCAAGGAACTAAAGCACTTGTTACTGTTCCTGATGATTCTAGTGCATTTGATAGAGTTTTTGGGTGCATATTCATTTTTTCATACGCTGGTGCAAACATTTTACCAGGAACAACTATAGAGATGTATTGTTCTGGCATAGTCATATTACTAAGTATGCAAGTTCCCATTGTTCCTACAAGAACACCTCTAGCTGTTTTTACAAAATTTAGCAAATAATTTACGATAACTTCAAGCTGACCTGTTTTTTCTACTATACCACCAAACATCATAGCAAGTATGGTAAGAGATACTGAAGGCATCATATTCATAAGACCGCCTGTGTTTAAAAGCTTGTCTATAGAAGCGTTGCCGCTTTCTATACTAAATCCATTCATTCCAACATTAAGCAAATCTCCAAAATGAACATCTTGATATATAGGAGCTAATAAACAACCGGTAACAACCCCTATCATAATCCCAGGCATAGCATAAACTTTAAAAGCTATCGCAAGTATAACTGCTACCGGTGGTAACAATAACACTGGGCTTATAGTAAATTTGCTTTGTAATGTGGATTTTAAAACTTCTATAGTCTCTAAGTTAGCCGAACCTGATACATAGCTGATATTTAAATACCAAAACACACAAATAGTAAGAATATAAGTAATCGCTGTTGGCAAAACCATAAACTTAATATGAGTAAATAAATCCGTACCAGATACTACAGGAGCAAGGTTTGTGGTATCTGAAAGCGGAGACATTTTATCACCAAAATAAGCACCAGAGATGATAGCACCAGCTGTGATTTCAGGTGGAATGTTAAGCCCTATTGAAATACCCATAAGTGCTATACCCATTGTCCCCATCGTTCCCCAAGAAGTCCCTGTCGCTAAAGATGTGATAGAGCAAATCAAAACACAAGCAACTAGGAAAAATGATGGAGATAAAATCAAAAGACCATAGTAAATCATACTAGGCACAACCCCTGATATAACCCAAACGCCAATTAAAACACCTATAATCATAAGTATAATAACAGCTTGAAGAGCCTGTCATATACCATCATACATAAACTGCCTTACAACAGACCATTTATAGCCTATTTTAGTAGCAACCAAAGCAGCTCCTATAACACCTATTAGCATAGGCATATGTGGGTCAACTTCGTATTTGATGATACCAACAGCCATAACAGCTATAAGTATCACAAAAGAAGCAACAGCTTCATACAAATAAGCTTTTCTAGGCTGCTTTTCCCCTGTAGCCTCGCCAACTAACGATATATTAGCCTCTACTGACTCAAGGCTTTCTTCATACTTTTTATCTTAATACATATGTTACCCTTTGTAAAAGAATTTAGTTAAGTATATAGATTTAGAGCGGAAATAATATG
>CAZYDK010000149.1:0-2770 GCA_964646025.1 uncultured Campylobacteraceae bacterium
GCTTATGGAGTGCTAAATTTAGGTATCACATATCTACCTACTAAAAACCTTACTTTAAGTTTTGATGCTAAGAATGTTTTGGGTGAAAAATATAATGTTCGTTGTTGGAAAGATAGCACTTGCAACCCAGCACCAAAACAAAGTTTTTATGCTGAGTTTAGATATAAATACTAAGGCATAAGATGAAAAAAAAGCTCATATTTTTAGTTTTTATCCTTTTAGCTAGTATCTTTTTTTCGCTAGGTTTTAGTGGATATGAATCAGAGTTTGGATACAAAGCTTTATATGAGTTTTTATTTTTAGATATTAGCAAAGACAAATACGATATGTATTATCAAATCTTTGTTTTATATAAAGCCCCACGCATAGTTTTGGCTGTGCTTGTTGGGGCACTTCTTGCTAGTAGTGGGGCTGTTGTTCAAAGTGTGTTTTTAAACCCACTTGCAGACCCATATATCATAGGTATTGCTAGTGCGGCTACTTTTGGGGCTGTTCTTGCTTATATACTAAATCTTAGTGAGTTTTTTTATGGGATTTTTGCTTTTGTTTTTTCTGTGATTTTATCTTTGGTGATACTTTTTGTTTATAAAAAACACCAAAATATCGCAACGCTTTTAATCTTAGGGATTGCTATATCATCATTTTTGAGTTCTTTTACATCTTTATTTATATACCTTATAGGCCAGGATAGTTTTAAAATAACTGCTTGGCTTATGGGGTATTTAGGAAGTGCAACTTGGTTTAAGGTTTTGCTTGTTTTGATTCCTACTTGTTTTTGTATAGGCTTTTTTTACTACAAAAGATATGAGCTAGATATACTTTTATGCGGTGATGAAGAGGCACATTCTCTTGGAGTGAATGTGTTTTTTAGCAAGGTTGTGTTTTTGCTTATTTGTAGTGTTGCGGTGGCTTATAGCGTGGCATTTTGCGGAATGATAGGTTTTGTTGGACTTATAATACCTCATATTTTAAGAGTATTTACGAGAAGCTCTTCAAATGTGATTTTGATACCTTACGCATCTTTGGTTGGTGCGGTATTTTTACTACTTTGTGATGATTTGGCAAGAGGGCTTATGTATCCAGTGGAAATCCCAATAGGTGTTATCACGGCGTTTTTTGGTGCTCCATTTTTTATCTTTTTGGCTTTAAGGAAAACTCATGCTTAAGTGTAAAAATCTTAATTTTGCTTATTTTGATAAAAAAATCTTAAGTGATATTAACTTTGAGTTTAAAAAGGGAGATTTTGTAGGGATTTTGGGTGCTAATGGTAGTGGAAAAAGCACTCTTTTTAAAAGTATTTTAGGGATTTTAAAACATAGTGGTGATGTTTATATAGATGGTAAAAATACAAAAGAAACAAACTTTAAAGAATTATCAAACCTAATAGGTTATATCCCACAAAAATCAGGACTACTTATGCCGCTTAGCGTAAGGGACTTTATACTTATGGGGCTTTATAGTCAAAATGCTTTTAAAGGATATGGTAAAAAAGAAAATGAAAAACTAGATGAGGTTTTGGAGTTTTTAAACATAAATGAGTTTAAGCATAGAAATGTCATAAGCCTTAGCGGTGGGGAGTTTAGCAAGGTTTTAATGGCAAGAGCAATCATAAAAAAACCAAAAGTTTTACTGCTTGATGAACCTACGGCAGCACTTGATTTAAACTATGCGATTTTTTTGATGGATATGTGTAAAAAGCTAAGTTATGATGGAGTTTTGGTGGTGATGATTATACATGAGCTTAATCTTGCTTGTAGGTTTTGTTCGCATTTTTTAGCACTTAAAAATGGCAAAGTTGCTTTAAATGGTGATAAAAATTTGGTTTTTAATGAAAAAAGCCTAAAAGATATTTTTAACCTTGATTGTGAAGTGATAAATCACAATGATAGGCTTATTGTAAGTTACTAAGGAGAAATGATGAAAAAAATTATTTTTGGTATTTTGTGTGTTTTTAGTTTAAACTCTAAAAGCCTTGTGGTGCTTGAACCAGCGGCGGTTGAGATTTTACTAGCTCTTGGGGCAAAAGATGATATAAAAGCTATAGCAAAACCTACTAACCTTGATATCTATCCGATAGAGCTAAGTGCTAAGCTTGATAGTGTCGGAACATACATTAGACCAAATATAGAAAAAATAATATCTTTAAAGCCTGATTTGGTTGTAGCAGGTCATCATAGTGTAAGCATTAAGCAAGATTTAGATAGCTTTGATGTAAAAACATTACTACTAGAAGCAAATACGCTAAACGATATGAAAGAAAACATCAAAACTTTATCTAGTTTGGTTGGTAAAAAAGATAGCGGGGATTTGATGATAAAAGAGATTGATGATAGTATAAAGAGTCTAAAAGATGAAAGGCTAAAGGGTAAAAAAGTTTTATTTATCTTTTCAAGTAATCCGCTTATGCTTTTTTGCTCTAACAACTTAGCAAATGATTTGATAAAAGAGCTTGATATGGTAAATGTTTGTGACAAAAAAGAACAAACTTTGATAGTCAATATGGAGTATATTTTATCAAAAAACCCAGATTATATTGTATATATGGGTAGTGATGATGGGGCGATACTGCAAAATCCTATGCTAAAGCATACAAAAGCATATAAAAATGGAAAAACCATAAGAATATCAAGTTCAAAAATTCTTCGTGCTAGTCCTAGAGTTGTCTTAGTTTTAAAAGAATTAAAAGATGAGTTTTTAAAATAAGGATAAAAGATGAGATTTTTCATTCTTGCTTTGTGTATACATCTTATTTTGCTTGCTTTGCCGCTTC
>CAZYDK010000150.1:0-2755 GCA_964646025.1 uncultured Campylobacteraceae bacterium
TTCCCACCCCTACCATCATCTACCTTGCTCCAGCCATTTTTACACTCAACAACCTTACCTAGCATAAAAGTATCACTTGGTAATTTATCGTCACCAAATTCATAAACCCTTGAGCTATCGCCCCAAAAATAAAGCTCTTTTTTTCCATCAAACAAACGAAATTCTAAAATTTCGTTTGTTTTTAAATTGCTAATTCCTATTTTAAATTCCACATCGCTACCATTAACTTTACCAAAAAGCACTTTATCTTTTGTCCATACGATGATTTTTGCTTTATCAAAACTCACATTTTTTTCTTTATATAAATTTTCTAAAAGTTCTTTCATTTTAAAAGCTCCTTAGCTATCTCATTCATCTCGCTTTTACTTAATTCATTGTCATTTTCATAGGCAATAAACTTGCCTTTAAATACCCCACGACCGATATTTTTACCCCCACCAACAGCTAAAAATCCAGCACATAAATCTCTTGCTACAAAAAGCATTAAGGCTTTTTCTTTAAGGCTTGAATTAATTAGTTCTATTGTTAAATAAACCTTGCCACCATAAATAGCCCTAGCATCAAACAACGCTCCATCAATGGTAGCTCCACTAAATCTATCTATTTTATTTCTTTGATGAAGTTTTGTAAGTGCTTTTTCAATTTCGCTTTCATTTACTCTAACTCTTGATTTTTTCGCTGTATTGCCATCAACATAGCCAAAAAGCTCATTTACAAACTTTTCGCCTAGCTTATTGCTAAAAGTATTTGCTATTCTTAAAGCTTGATGTCTAATAGCTCCTTTAAAGCTTGTCCCACTTGCTATACTTTTACCATCTTCGCACAAACTCGCAACATCTGCTATCTCGCCATCATTATTTACGCTACCTATCAAAAGTGAGTTTGTGATGTCTAGCTCTAGTTTTATTTCAAATTTATTATTACTTTCTTTAGCCTCTATTTTACTTTCATAAAAAGGCTTTCTTAAAAAGCTTTCATATCTACTAAACTCGTTAGCTTTGCTAAAATCAAACTCGGTTTTAAAAAGCTCTTTCATAGCAAACTCCCCAAAACCACTCATAGTTTTCATACCTACTAAAAGCTCTGAGTTTATAGCCTTTTCAAACTCTTCTAACTCATTAGCAAAATCATCTTCATAGATATTTATAAGGCATTCAAAATTAAACCTAGCACCCTTAAAAACCACTTCATAATCAAATAAAGCCCCTTTTTTGGCTATGCCGTTTTTGCTATTTATAGCAACACTATTTCTAATGCCAATTTTTGGATTTGTTTCGCACTCACAATCACTTAAAACTACAAAACTTTTATTATCGTTATCACCTAAAAGTGGATTATTTTTAAGCTTAGCTTTTAGCACTCCAGCAAGACTTGTAGCGCTAATATAAGGCTTATTAGATTTATCTTTTAAGCACAAGCTGTCTATAAAATCACCTTCCTTTGAGCCTATGCTAAATGCTGTTTTATTTTCTAAAATACCTTTATAAAATATCTTTTTTCTTAATTTTTTATGCACTTCTTGGCTCATTTCTCATCCTTTTTTAGCATTTTTCTAGCTTGTTTTATCTTGCTAATTAGCACCTTTTTTGCTATCTCATTTCTTATTTTTTCAGTATAAAAGCTTTTGTATTTTTCGTTTTCATGCTTTGCTACATCAAACTTATCTAGCCTTAATCCCTTATCTTGCATTTTTTTATAAAAGGCACTATCTTTGTATGTATCTTCAAACTGCTTTTTAAAGTCTTTGTTAGTCTCAAAAGCATTTACGATACTTTGCATTCTACTTAGCTCACTTGCACTAAATGTCTCTCCATGTTTTTTGTAGTTTTCATCTTGGATAACATAGTTTTTATACTCATCACTTAAAAATACTCTTTGTTCTAAATCCTGTTTTAAGATATTTTTTAAAGCTGGTTCTATGCTTTTTAGTTCGTTTTGTGAAATTTCGTTTGTTTGTGATTTTTCTTGCTCGTTCTTTTCTAGCACTAAATTATCAAAACTTTTATAAGCTTTAAGCCACCCAAAGCCAAATTCATCTTGAGTTTTAAGCTGCACTAATTCCTGATTTAAATTCCCACTAACTTTAAACACGCTACCTATACTAAATCCCATCACTTGTGGGGTTTTACACTTATAAGAATTGTTATAAAATTGTGCTTTTTCATATCTTGAAATTACGATTTTTTCTAGCTTTAAGCCTTGTTTTTCTAGTGCGTTTTTAAGTGCGTCAAAACTAGGCTCAAAGCCACCATCGTTACCCCTTAGCAAAATCGGGCTAATTGCCACTAGATAAAACTCTTTATTAAAACTAGCTTCATTATCGCTTGAGTTTTCAAAGCTGATTTTTACCCTACCATACTGAGAATTTGCACTCTTACCAAGTCTTAAAACTTTACCATTCAAACTACTAAAATCATCATTTTTATCAAGTTTTATAGCAAATTTTTGCCCCTTGCTAAGTGCTGTATATGAGAAGATTTTGTTTTTATATTCGCCTTCGCTTTCGTATTTTTCAAACTCTTTAAAGCTCATATTTTCTTTACCTGCTAGACTTACATGGGTTTTATTGATAGTGCTTATTTTTGCTTTAGCTAAAACACCGTTTTTTATACAAACATATCCACCTATGCTTGATTTTTTCTCATCATCATTTTTTTCTGTAACTTCATTAAACACCACAAAATCATCTTTATATTTATATTTTTTAAGGTTCATAGGTGCTGGATAAAAGATATTTTTATCATCATAAAAATAA
>CAZYDK010000151.1:0-2680 GCA_964646025.1 uncultured Campylobacteraceae bacterium
AAGTAACAATTCCTAGATATTTTAATTTAAGACTTGGATTTGGTTATAGTTGGTAAGAAATGGTAGCTTTAAAGCTACCATTGTTTTTATTTATTATCGCAAGCGCAAGTAAGTGCGTTTTTTAGCATCCAAATTTCTTTTTCATACTTAGCGATATTGTCTTCTGCGATAGCAATTGTAGTGCTATCATCTTTGTCGTTTGCAACTTTTCTTAGTTCTTTAAATAGACCTAGTAAATACTCATAATCAGCAACCATAAGCTCCATAACTTCTTTTGGAGTAAAGCAATCTTTTGATACTTTTGGTGCTTTTGCTAATTCTTTTAACTCACCTTGGCATATGATAGCTTTATATCCTAGTTGCAACAATCTTTCTGCTGCTGTATCAAATAACTCTGACATTTCTTCATAAGCTTTTTCTGTTGCTTCATGAATAGAATAAAACTGAAGACCTTTTACATTCCAATGATAATTGTGAAACTTTAGATACAAAAAATGTGCATCTGCTTGAAGTTGTTTTAAAACTTTTTCCATAATGTTCTCCTTTAATAATAATTTTTATTATTATACCAAGTTTAGTAAACAAAAAGATTTCCAAAACAATTGCAGTTTTTATGCTTGACAAAAAATAATTTTTGGGATAAAATACGCGTCTTTAAAGCATTAATTGATTTTAGAAACATAAAAATATTCCGGATTAGCTCAGCGGTAGAGTAGTCGGCTGTTAACCGATTGGTCGTAGGTTCGAATCCTACATCCGGAGCCACTCTAAGATATACACAAACAATTTTTAAATAAATCACACAAAATACACAAAACAAATCAAACTATCATAACAAACGAAATTTACACATCACAACATAAAACACCAAAACATATCAAACAAGCAGAATTTAGGTAAATTAGCTAAAAATGGTGTTTTAATAACTAAAATTCATTTCAAACAAACGAAATTTATAATTAAATTACCTAAAAATTATTTACAAAAAAGCTTATTACCCCCCCCCATTTTATGTCTTAATTACCAGTAACCAAGAACTTTCCACCAAACCCCACCTATTAGTAAAAAGATTAAAAAGTTTACAACACTAACCACAAAACCAACTCCCCACCATTGCTTAATAGTCGCATATCCCGAACCAAAAATTACAGGTGCTGTTCCAGTAGCATAGTGAGTAAGGCTCATCATAAGATTTGCACTAGCAGCCATCAAAAATCCAAAAAGTAATGGCGGAGCACCCAAAGACACACCAACACTATAAAACGCTAAAAACATAGCAGATATATGTGCTGTTGTACTAGCAAAGAAATAATGTGTATATAAAAATACAGCTGCAAGAATAACAATCGCTATAGGCCAACCAATACCCATATCAAGCATAGCTTTTTCTATAATACTTGCAAAATATTTTGCTACACCAAGTTTATTTAAAAATGTAGCCATCATAACAAGAGCAGCAAACCAAGTAACAGTATCCCAAGCACTTTTTTCATTTAGCACATCATCCCAAGTTATAACTTGAGTTAAAAGCGCTAATGCTAAACCTATAAACGCTGTCGTTGTTGCATTGATTTTGATACCAAACAATACATCAAAAACTCCAGCCCACAACACAAGAAGCGTCAAAAAGATACCTATCATGATAAACTCAGACTTTTTCATAGCTCCAAGCTCAGCTAGTTTTTGCTTAGCAAATTCTTTTGCATTTGGAGTTTCTGTAATTTTTGGCTTTTGTATAAAATACACAACCAAAGGCATTACGATAAGACAAACAACAGCAGGAACAAACATACCAAGAGCCCATTGTCCCCAACTTATATGAAAATCACTTCCCGCAGCTTTTGCTATAAAATCAACCACAAGTGGGTTTGGAGCAGTAGCTGTTATAAACATAGCTGAAGTTATAGGGTTTGTTTGATAGTTAACTAAAGCTAAAAATGTTGAGATTTTAGAATGGTCTTTTTCTTCTGGGTCATAGCTTTTACAAATTGATTTTGTAATAGGGTGAATGATACCACCACCTCTAGCTGTATTTGACGGTGTAACAGGTGCTAAAATAGCCTCACTAAACACTAAAGAATAAGCGATTTTTAAAGTTTTATTACCCAAAACACTGATTACATAGTAAGCTATTCTTGAACCAAGTCCGGTTTTAATAATACCCCTACTTATCATAATAGAAGCACCGATTAGCCATATAAGTGAGTTTGAAAAGCCACTTAAAGCATTTGAGATAGATGAACCAGCATTTTTGCTAAGTGCTTTTGGTGCGTATGCGTCTTTTTGCTCTATTTTATATGTTTTACCATCTATTATAACGCCATCTTTATACTTTGCCACTTCATCAGCACTAGCTACCTTTTCGCTGATTTGTTTGTTTGTCGCATTGTCAATAACAACTAACTTATCAACTTTTTCTTGAAGCAACGGCAAGTCTTTAACAATATCTTTTTTAACAATTTTATATGTTTTACCATCTATTGTAACGCCATCTTTATACTTTGCCACCTCATCAGCACTAGCCACTTTTTCCAGCTCTTTGATATGTCTTTTTGTAGCATTATCAATAACAACAAGCGTATCAACCTTTTTTACTTCATGTAAAGTGATACCGCTTATAGCAGTATAAGCTATAGCTATCATAGCGATAGCACCGATTGGGAAAATCTTAAAAATAATA
>CAZYDK010000152.1:0-2677 GCA_964646025.1 uncultured Campylobacteraceae bacterium
AAACTAGCTTAGCAAAATACGCCGCACCATATACAAGCAAATCATCATTAAATATATACTCAGGGTGATGAACATAATGTCCCACTCCATTTTGCAAGAAACAATATGCCGCTTTAGTATGTTTTGCATACTCGCCAAAATCTTCACTACCCATTAAAGAATCAAACTCACTCACACACTCATCTTCGCCAAACACTTCACTAGCAGCAGCTAATGCCACTTTTGTAGCTTCAGCGTCATTAAATGTCACCTCGCAACCATTTAGCACTTCAAAATCAACATTTACATCATATACTTTAGCTGTATCTTTGCAAATTGTTTGGATTTTTTCTAGTATAAAGGTTCTTACATTAGGGTCAAGTGCTCTTGTGCTTAGTAGCATGGTGCATTCGTGCGGGATTATATTGTAGCTTGTGTCTGTGCCTGATTGTATGCCACCACAGCTTACAACACAAGCTCTTTGTGGGTCTGTTTGTCTTGATACTATCGTTTGTAGTGCCATTAGCATTGAAGCTGCCGCTATCGTTGGGTCTTTTGCAAACTGCGGTGCAGAACCATGCCCACCCACGCCTGTGATTTTTACTTTTATCACATCTATACTAGCCATTAAGCCACCGCTTTTACAAAAGAACAATCCTTTTTTAGCGTTGAAATTTGGCATATTGTGGTATCCAAAGATAAAATCAGTTGGGAATTTTTCAAAAAGCCCATCTTCTATCATCGCTTTAGCACCAGCTCCCATTTCTTCTGCAGGTTGGAAAATCAGCTGTAAAACCCCATCAAAATCCATATCTTTCATATACTTTGCCGCTAAAAGTAGCGTAGCTGTATGACCATCATGACCGCAAGCATGCATTTTATTTTCGCATTTGCTTTTATACTCTACATTTGCATACTCTTGCATAGGCAAAGCGTCCATATCTGCTCTTAGCATTATTCTTTTTGTGCCGTTGCCTTTTTTCATCACTCCTACAACACCTGTTTTTCCTATACCAGTATGAACTTCATATCCCCATTCTTTAAGTAGCCTAGCTACTAAAGCCGATGTTTTTGTCTCTTCAAAACCTAGCTCTGGATGTTCGTGTATTTGCTTTCTTATAGCTACAAATTCATCTTTAAGCTCAAATAGTCTTTTATCTATATTCATTTTGTCTCCTTTGAAATTAGTTTTAACGCTAGTGGTGATATAGCAAGTAGTGCTATAACATACCAAAAACCATAAATGTAAGTTTTAAAATTATCATAAATATATGCTATGAGTTGGTTATTTACAAAAAGTATAGCAAAGCTAACAGACCAAAATCCGCTTACTATATATCCTGCAAACTCAGGTTTATCCTTACTCATTTCCATAGGTAATGCAAACAAAAATGGAACCAAAAGTCCAAAAGCGCTACCACCTAAAATAGCCGCCACATAAAGCCCAATTGCTCCACCAAAAATAACATTTAGCATAGATAGTATAAGAATAGCATTAACAAAAACAAAAACTTTTTTAAAGCTCATTCCTTTTTTCTTTAGCCAACCACCAACAAATGGAGTTATAACTGCAACTATACTTATCAAAGACAATACATATCTAGTTAGGTTTTTAGCTGCTTCATCACCTATACTTGCTTTTAACTCGCCAGTGATATATCCAACTACGTGCAAACTCATAGAGTTTAAAAATAAAAGCGGAGCAAGATAGTATAAAATCATACCCCACATAACCTTGCTTTTAAGTGTCTCGCCTAAGATTTTAAACCCTTGTTTTTTATCTCCTAAAACAGGTCTTTCATCTTTGCTATCCACAAAAATCCAAAGCACCAAAAGTATGATGTTTAAATACCCATAAACAGCTAGTGTATTTTGCCAACCACCAAGCCAAGCTACGATTTGGAATGTAAACCAAAAAGCCACCAACGAGCCAACTAAATTTGAGTTGATGTTGATAGATATAACAGTGCCTAGTTTTTTGTCATTTGCGAAGTGTTTTTGTGCTATAGGGACAAGCGCAGCAAGTGCTACCGCAGAGCCAAGACCTGTAAAAAATCTAACTCCAACTATGATATAGTAGACATACTCAGGCTTAATAAAAGTCAATTTATCAAGATAACCCATAACCGCACCAAAACTTATAAACATAGAGCCTATAAAATATCCCCACTTAAGCCCAAACTTATAAAACAAAAATCCCGCAAAAGCAGCTCCAAAGATTTTTGCCAAAACTATGGAGTTTGTGATAAGTGTTGATTGTTGCATATTTATACCTAGTTCTTCAGCTATCGGTTTTAAAAGCATAGATGTTGTAAACCAAGCTGTACTAACTATAGCATATACGCTAAAAGCTATCAGACACGCTAGATACTTTCTCATTTTTTCTCCTTTGAAAATTTGTTTTATTATGAAACAAATTCACAAAAAATAAGCCAAAGCTTTATCAAGTTTGATAAAAATACATCAAAAAAAATGATAAAAAGTTACTAAATTTCACAAAATTACTTTTTAAAAAATGAAAATTGTTGAAATTTTTTTCTTATTTTTATTAGTTAAAGTGCTTTAATTGTGTATCTGTGCTACTTTGCTAAACAAACGAAATTTATCACATATATAAAACTAAACTAAAATTTATATGCTTTTATAATTCATCTAACACATTTAAGATTTAAATAAGTTTTTTTGTATTATATTTTCA
>CAZYDK010000153.1:0-2636 GCA_964646025.1 uncultured Campylobacteraceae bacterium
CTGGTTTTTTATCATCAATGCTACCTAAAATACTTGCTAGATTTATATTTTGGTTTAATTCTTGTTTGATTTCTTTGATATTTGTTTTGTTTTGATTATTTACAACTATGTTTTGTAGGGTTTTTTGCTCTAAAATATCTACAAAATGCATTATTTTTGGTGCTGTTTTTTTATCGTTTAGAGCTGTTTTTATGTCTAGTTTTTCTTCATCTTTGCTAAATTCAATTTTAGTGATATTTAGGTTGTATTTTTTTGCTATATCTATGATATCTTTTACTGTTTTAGCTTCTTTTAGCTCACGAATTGGTGCGGATAAATTAGGACTTAGGTTTAAATCTTTTGCGATTTTTAATATATGAAAAAGCGTTCCAAAAACTTCATTAGGATTTAACTCGCCTTTTAAATTGTCATCTTTTGGTGATTTTATCTCGCTTTTTTGTATGGTTTTTGTCTCTGTTTTATCGTTAGTTATATCTTGTTTTTTTTCTTGTTTTTTGGATTTTAATGTTTTATCATCTTTGATATCAGTGGATTGTTCTTGCATATATTTTTCAAAACTATCATTTGAAGGCTCTTTTTTGCTTGATTTTTCGCCACTTAGTTTTACATTAGGTTGTGGTGCTACTTGAATTAAATTATCTAACATATAAAATCCTTAAAAAGTTTTAAATATTAATGCAAAATGTGTTCCATAAAGACTTTTAACCGCATTTAAAAGTTTTTTTGTATAATCAAAACTTTGATTTTAGATAGGGAGAAAACATTGCAAGAGATTAGAAATATAGCAGTTATAGCACACGTAGACCATGGTAAAACAACAATGGTTGATGAACTTTTAAAACAATCAGGAACTTTTAGCGAGCGTGATAAGATAGATGAAAGGGTTATGGATAGTGGAGATATAGAAAAAGAAAGAGGTATAACAATCCTTTCAAAAAACACAGCCATAAATTACAAAGGAACAAAAATAAACATAATTGACACTCCAGGCCACGCTGATTTTGGTGGAGAAGTTGAGCGTGTTTTAAAAATGGTTGATGGGGTTTTGCTTTTAGTTGATGCACAAGAAGGCGTTATGCCACAAACAAAGTTTGTTGTAAAAAAAGCTTTATCTTTAGGACTTCGCCCAATAGTAGTGGTAAATAAAATAGACAAACCTGCAGCAGACCCAGAAAGAGTTATAAATGAAATTTTTGACCTTTTTGTAGCACTTGATGCAAATGATGAGCAGCTAGAGTTTCCAGTAGTTTATGCAGCGGCTAAAAACGGATATGCTAAGCTTGATTTAGCTGATGAAAATGTAAATATGGAGCCACTTTTTGAAACAATTTTAAAGCATGTTCCAAAACCAAGTGGAAGCGTGGATAATCCTTTACAACTTCAAGTTTTTACACTTGATTATGATAATTTTGTTGGAAAGATAGGAATTGCTAGAATTTTCAATGGTAGCATAAGTAAAAACGAAAGCGTAACATTATACAAAGCAGACGGCACCAAACAAACTGGACGCGTAAGTAAGCTTATAGGTTTTATGGGACTTGAAAGAACAGATATTGATAAGGCTTATGTTGGAGATATTGTAGCGGTTGCTGGTTTTGACGCACTTGATGTTGGAGATAGTATAGTTGATAGCTCAAATCCTATCCCACTTGACCCACTTCATATAGAAGAGCCAACACTTAGCGTAGTATTTTCTGTAAATGATGGACCACTTGCTGGAACAGAAGGAAAGCATGTAACATCAAATAAAATCGCTGAAAGATTAGAAGCTGAGATGAAAACAAATATCGCTATGAGATATGAAAACATAGGCGAAGGTAAGTTTAAAGTAAGCGGTCGTGGCGAGCTTCAAATCACAATTTTAGCAGAAAGTATGAGAAGAGAAGGTTTTGAGTTTTGTCTAGGTCGTCCTGAAGTTATCGTAAAGGTAGAAAATGGCGTAAAAACAGAGCCTTTTGAAAACCTTGTGATAGATGTGCCTGATGAGTATAGCGGAGTAGTTATTGAAAAGCTTGGAAAAAGAAAAGCAGAGATGAAAGTAATGGCTCCAACAGGAGATGGCGGAACAAGACTTGAGTTTGAAATCCCTGCTCGTGGGCTTATAGGATTTAGAAGCCAGTTTTTAACAGATACAAAAGGTCTTGGTGTTATGAACCATAGCTTTATAGAGTTTCGTCCATTTAGCGGTAGCGTTGAAAAGCGTGCAAACGGAGCTTTAGTAAGTATGGAAAATGGTGTTGCACTTGCCTACTCGCTTTGGAATTTGCAAGAGCGTGGAGTGCTTTTTATAGAGCCACAAGCTAAGACTTATATAGGTATGATTATAGGTGAGCATAGCCGTGCAAATGACCTTGATGTAAACCCAATCAAAGGTAAAAACTTAACAAACGTTCGTGCTAGTGGTAGCGATGAGGCTATAAAACTTGTGCCACCTAGAAAGCTAAACCTTGAAAGAGCAATGGAGTGGATAGAAGAAGATGAACTAGTGGAAGTAACTCCATTAAATATCCGTATAAGAAAACGCTATCTTGACCCAACTCAAAGAAGAAGAATGGAAAAAGCTAAATCATAATTTTTATATAAATAGGGGGGGGGTAAGTTTTTGTGGTGGTGCGGGGTGTAAATTTCGTTTGTTT
>CAZYDK010000154.1:0-2596 GCA_964646025.1 uncultured Campylobacteraceae bacterium
GAGTATGTAACACGGCGTTTATTTCTAGCTCTTTTTATATCTTTTTGATTGCCTGTATAAAAACTATCTATATAAAGTTTTTGGATTTTTTCTACTTCGCTTTTATCTTTTACGCCGTTTTTTACTAAGATTTCATAGAATTTTTCTATATTTGCACCACTATCTTTTGGTTTTATAAGTTCACCTTTTTTATCATCAAAAAATATGCTTAAAATATCTTTTCTCACACTTGATACCAAAAATTTATCCAAAAATTTGATTTTTTCTAGTGTTTTTATATCTTTTGCCTCAAAACTTGCAAAAATTAAATCAAAAACTTTTTTGGTATTTATGTGAAATTTCGTTTGTTTAGACTTTTGAACTTCCATTAGCAAATCAAGCTCTTTTAAAATACTAAAATGCTTATCACTTAAAGCCTTAGCATTTTCGTATCTAAGCGAGTAAATCGTATCTTTAAATAGCTGTTTTCTTGAGATTTTATCTTGGCTTAATTCTAAGTATTTTTGGCTTTGTATATTTTTTATCTCGCTTTCTTTTAGATAAATATCGCTAAACTTAAACTTTGGTTCAAACTTCACATTCTCATTTATAGCTACCACCTTTTTATCCTTGATAGCACTAGCTATATAAAACACCACACTAGCATCTATACAATGGCTATGGCTTGATTGTTTTTCTTCTTTTGTTATCTCTGGCAAATCAAGACTTAACTCACGCCTAATAGCACTTGTTAGCTTGCTATCAATAAAATTAACCTTTATATCTAGTTCATTATTTTTTGTCATTGCATGTTTTACGATTAGCCTTGCTAGGCGTTTTTGCGTTCCGTTTGTGCTGATTTTGCGTTTATCCTTTTTTAAAAGCTCTAAAGCTATCTTAAAAAAGCTCTCATCTGGCATAAAAAGTGCGTGTCTAAAAGCGATTTGCTCTTTTGCTTTTAGGTTTTTATAGTTTGTGTATTTATCCATATCAATACTATTTAAAGTATCATTTATAAAGCTTTTTAACTCAATTTCGTTTGTTACGCCACACTTTTTAAAGATATCTTTTTTATAATTTTCGTGCAAGTCATCAAAATACACGCAACCATTGCTTTTTCTAAGGTTTTCGTATGATTTTACAGCTATTAAATTCGCTTCTGAGTTATATTCACATTTACTTCTTGGTAAGATATGGTCAAACTCAGCATTTTTTAGATTTAACAGCTCCCCACTATAAGGACATATCACAAAATATTCTTTTGGCTTTCTTTTTACTTTAGTTTTTGTAAGCTCTTTTGCCGCCGTTTCAAAAGTAAAAGCATTTTGTTCTATATTTATACTCAATTCTTTAGTATCGCTTAAATCCAAATCACTCACTATTTCATAAGCAAGCCTATCAATATACATCTCCACCCTACCATTTATAAGCCTTGCGCTATCACTTCCTAACACCGAACACATAGCCTTTTCACCACTAATTCTAAGAAGATTTTGGATAGCATGAGTTTGGCATAATTTATGAAAGCCTTTTTGCTCGTCAAAAATTATATTTGCAGTTTGTAAAAGCAAATTTATTTTAGCATTTAAATCAGTAGCGTTAATTCCGTTTTTAAATTCTTTAAGGTTTTTAAGCATTGTATAAGCTAACTCATAGCCCTTTAAAATACTTGCCAAATCCTTATCATTTGGAATTTCTTGCTCTTCTTTTAATGCTTTATAAAAGCCATTTTGATAGTCTTTAGCACTTTCACTAATACGACCTAAAAATCCTTTTAAGGTGCTTTTGCCTATTTTATTTTCTTTATTATTTATAAAATCACTTATATTTTTCACATCATCTTCGCTAAGCCCTGATTTTACGCCCCATAAAATGCTTAAATGTATATGTTTTGAGTTGTTTTTATATGGAGTGTGGCAGCCACAAGACTTAAGAATTTTGCCTTTTAAAATACCTTTTTTAGATAAAAGCAATTCATCATAATAATTAGTCACAAAATCCTTTAAAACCTTAAAATCACTATCATTTAAACAAATTTGCTCCTTAAAATACGCTCCATAATCATCAAAATCTCTTGGATATAGTTTATCATCATCTAAACTTGCCTTTGATACATCTAAAAATCTTTGAAATATAGTCTTTAACTCATCTTCATCTAAATCATCAAAATCTTTTACAACTCCGTATTCATCTATGTTTAAGTGTGAAAAATTTGGATTGTCTAAAATATGCTTTAAACAATTTTTAAGACTTTGGCTTAAATTATCCTTTAAAACTAAAGCATAGCAAGTTTGTGGGTTTTTATTATTCATTCTTTCATATGGTGGAATGCTTGTTATAGGGTCGTTTTTACATAGGTATTCATAGCTTGAGTTTTTTAGATTTTTTAACATAGTGTGTTTATTTTCTAACTCTTTTTCGCCTTTAAAAGAAAGAAAATTTATATTTTTTATGCTTACTTTTTTAAGTTTTTCATCATCAAAAACATCATCAAATTTATTGTTAAAATATTTTCTTAAAACTCTTGTTTGATAGTTTGAGATATTGCCGATTAGATTTATAAACTCATCTTTTTTTATATTTAGTTTTGAAAATACGCTTTTAAATTCCACGCTTT
>CAZYDK010000155.1:0-2558 GCA_964646025.1 uncultured Campylobacteraceae bacterium
ACATCTTTAAGATTATCCATAAGATGACAATTCTCAAAGCTTAAAAACCTACCATCATTCGGATAAACTCCGTCTATTAAGTAGCTTTCAGTGTATTTACAATCTAGCTTTTTTACATCTTCAACATTGCTTTTACCGATATTTAGCCCAAAAGGACCTGCTGCAAACATAAGACTACTTAAAACACTTGCTAAAAATAATTTTTTCATAAATTCTCCTTAAGATTAAAAATGTAAGGAGAATTTATTTAAACATAGTCAAAAAATGCGAGATTATCCAAAAATCTTATGGTAAATATTTATAGCTGAATCAATAGCAGGTAAAATTCCCATAGCAGTAATTAAACCTATTATAAATCTAATGGTATTTTTTAATTTTTTATATTGATTTGTCTTTCTTTCACTTACTTCTATTTCAGCGATTTTTGCTAGGTCTTTTGTTTGAGTCTTCATTTCTTCATAAAGGCTTATTATATGGTAGTTTTTTGCCATTAATTCATATATCGCATATAATTCATGTCTTGATTGTAAAATAGGGTTTTTATAAAAATACCTTACATCATATTCTAGCAATTCTTTGCGGATTTTTATGATATCTTCTAGCCCTTTGTAACTAGCGAGTTGTTTTATATAATCTTTCGTATGCAAAATATAATAAATCAAAAGACAATAAACCATCATTATTCTAATCCTTTGATCTAAAAAATAACAATCCGAATAAATCCCCCTAACATCCACAAGCATTTCAATACTTTTTGTAATCAAATGATTTTGGCTGGTTTTATCTAATGTATGAGAATTTCTAAGCATATATGAAGCAATATTTAGCGTATCACAAAAGTCGTTTTCTAAAGGCTTAGAAGTATTAGCAAACAAAGCATATAAATAGCGATAATCAGTAGAATCTTTGCTTTTTTCAGGAAAGGCAAAAAACTTTTTTTGAATGCCTTTTAGATTGTTTATAACATCGGCTTTATTAAAACTTCTTTGCTCTATTTCAAATATTCTAGAAAAAATCTTAATATAAAACTTATCATTGTTTTTATAAAGCTTTACAAAACTAGCTAAATCGCCCAAGAAAAACTCATGTGAAAACTCGTAATCCGTAGCATAACTAGGCACAATATCGCACTCAGTATAAATCCTAAAATAATCAAACTCAAGCTCACTTTTTATCATATTTCATCCTTTTCATAGCTTTTTAAAGCTTCTTTTAGATTATCACAAAACGCCTTTTGTAAAGGCTTTGGTGAGATGATTTTAATATCAGGTAGCCAAGTTTTAACAAACCTTAAAATTTCAAGCTCTTGAGAATAAATAATGCTAATTTGCAGTGGATTTTCATTTACAATCTTTTGGGTTTTGAAAAACTTTTTCATACCTTTTTGAAAATACCTTGCAATTTTAGGGCTAATTTCTAGTATAGCTTCATATTCAGCCTTTTCAAAAAGGCTTAAAGAATTGCTAAGATTTTTAATTTTTCTATCTAGTCCTTCTGGGATTTCTAGACTTAGATATCTTTCTTTTGTGATTTCTAGCTCTTTTATGAAGGCTACTCTTTTTAGCTCAAATCTATCATCAAATTTTATTAAAATATACCAGTTTTTATCAGAATAAATCACCCTTAAAAATATAGCGCCTTTTATATCCTCATCTATATAATCAATGTTGATTTTGCTATTTGTATATGATGATTTAAGACATTTTAAAATAAAATCAAACTCTATTTTGCTTAGCTTTTCATCTTGCAAGGGATTATCAATTGCTATGAAATTAGCCTTAAATTTTTCTAAAAGCTCTTTTTCATCGTTTTGTTTTAAATAAACCTTAAAGCTCTCTAACGCTAAAAACTCATCATAAGTATATCTATGCCCCATGTAGTATTTGATAACTTCATCTAGGCTTTTTAGTGCGGGTTTATAAATACGGGTTTTGCTACTCATATCCACTTCTATAAACTTGCCAAAGTCACTATCTAAAATCTGATTTATATACTTACTAAAGTTTTGTTTAGAAATGCCAAGATTGTTTATAAAATACGAGCTACTAACCCCATCTTTATGTTTATAAATAATCTTTAAAATCTCAAAATAAGTGTATAAAATATTTACATTTGTTGACATTTTTTCTCCTTAATTTCTAGTGTTTTTATAATCTAAATCTTAATAGCTGTAAGCAAAGCTACTAGCAATATTACCCCAACAACAGCACTTTTTACAAATTCGCTATCGTGGTATTCAGGCGGTAAATAACACTCATAAACCATCCCAAGGCTTAGTATAAAAGCCATAGCAAAGATAGTTGTTTGATATTCTTTTAGTATTTTTATTAACGCTTTCATTTTTGCTCCTTTAAAAGCTCTTTTATCTCGCTTAGATTTTGTTCTATAATATCTAGTTTTTTGCTTATTATTTTTTGCGTATTTTCGTTGTTTTTAGGGGTACTTTGCTCCATATAAAGGATATTTACAAGACATGCCATTATCCAAAAAATAGCCAAAATCATCAAAAAATCTTTGTAATTTTCAAGCTCACTTTTATAGATAAAGCAAACCACAAG
>CAZYDK010000156.1:0-2502 GCA_964646025.1 uncultured Campylobacteraceae bacterium
TTTAATGTAGTAAAACAAAATAGCTTTATAGAACTAGATAAAAGTATCTTAAGTGGAGATGAGGGTCTTAATATCCCTGAAATCAAGGACAATACAATTAATTCTAACAATGACTCAAGTATCAAAGTAGGCGATGTGTTAGATACTCAAAAAGATATTTTTGGAGATAGCTTAGCTCAAGTGAAAAAACCACAAGAAGGTTATATAAATCTTGATATAAGCAAAGCACAGCAAATAGATACTAGTGCTAATAAAGAACTAGCTTATAACTTTGATGAGTTTAACAACATCAATAACCACTCATAAAACACTAGACCTAGCAAATGCTAGGTCTACCCCACCCTTTTAACCACATCTTTAAAAAACTATATCGCAATAATTTATTTTAAACTTTTAGCATATTTTATTGACATTAAACAATGTCATCCTTATCCAAACAAACGAAATTTAACACTAAAGTCCAACAAGCAAAAAGCATTGATAAAACCATAGTAACAAAGGTATTTCTAACAATACAACTACTCATTTTCAATCTTCTAACCTAATTAGCCTAAACGGTATTTTATAACCAAAGCAAATCCACTAAACAAACGAAATTTAGACCAAAACATAAACCATATTTAAATCCATAAACCGCCCAAATTTCGTTTGTTTAGCTAAAAACTCAAACTTAAAACCTTGCAAAAACAACCAAAGCAAAATTCAAACCTAAAATTAAAACCTTGCAAAAATGACACTAAAAATCCATAGTAGTGGGTAAATAAAATACACCTTGCCTACCTAAATTTCTAAGTCTAGTTAGCTCTTAGGATATATTAATTAAATTTCGTTTGTTTGGATTTTGATTTTGTTGATTAAATAAATTATATTTACAAATAAAATGCCGATTTTACAGCTAAAGATATAGCATTAAAAAGATATAAACTTGACTTTGATTTACAGCTTGAAGGCTAAATTTCGTTTGTTTAAAACTTTTAAAATCCCCCACCAAAAAAAATACCAACAAAACAACTTACCAAACAAACGAAATTTAAAGATTAAGCACCCCTCCCCCTATTTTCTAAATATTAAAATATATACCCCAAACTAATCCCAAAATGCTCCCCTTTATCTATAAGGTCATTGTGATACCCACATTTAAAACCTAACATAAATCCATCATCTCTATTGCCAAATTTATAACCAAGTATTCCATCTATTTCAAACCTTGCATTTTGTTTTTGGTCTATAAAAGACATAACCTTGCTTGTATCGTTGATGTAGCCTTTAACAAAAGCATCTACATTTAAAACAAGCTCATTGCCAAATGTAGTTAATGTGCTTACACCAAATTTTACCGCTTCTATATTTTCATGGGTTTTACCTTCAGTACTATCTTTTACAATAAAATCAGCTCCATGAAAACCAACTAAAAAGTTGATATTTGTTTTTGAAAAATCATTTTGAGTATAAAAACCATATCCAAACAAAACATCATAATCAATATACTGTAGCTTCAAATCAAACTTATCATGCCTAGTTTCAACACCGCTTTTAAAATCTCTTCCACCAACTCTTAAAAATCCAACAAGCGGTGATACATCATCTTCTTTTTTAAACTTAACAGCTTTAAGATTCCATGATTTTACAGTCTCTTTTTCTATATTTAAACCATCTTGGTCGTTTGTATTTATACCAGAAAATGTCATATCAGCACTAATTATATTTGCATTAGCAAACACACTAAAAAATCCAACACATGCTAAAGAGCTTAAAATTTTTCTCATAATCTCTCCTAAAAAACATCAACCATTAAAATACATAGCCTAAGCTAAGTCCGATACTACCGCTTTTGCTGATAAAATCATCATGAAAACCACCTTTGACACCAACTATAAAGCCATTATCATCTTTGCCAAAGTTATATCCAACCATACCTTCTACATCATATTTAGTGCGACTAGTTTTTATGATATCTTTGTATTTTTTAGTTTTTACCAGATATTTGACATACATATCCAAACTAGTTACTAAACCATTATTAAAAGTAGAAAAAGCACTCACGCCAACTTTTATAGCATTTGCCTTAAAGCTCTCTATGCTCTTCCTATCATCACTATCTACTGGAGCTGTGTAATCTTGGTCTATAAACTCAACATTCATATGAGATAAACCAGCTAAAATATTTACTCTAGTTTTAAAATCATCTTCTATAAAAAGTCCATATCCACTCATTAAACTAAAATCCACCAAACTAGCTCTAGCATGACCTATTGTTTGCTTATTTTCCACTATATCGCTACCAAACATATTGCTATTAATACCAAAAGACCAAACAAGTGGCATATCTTGAGTATTATCTTTATATGTTTTTATGCTAAAGTTAGCCTGAATAGACTTATTTTTATCCAATCCATCACTATGCTTTACTTTAGTTTGCATCGCATCAACACTTATTACATCTGCATTAGCAAAAGTGCTTAAAAACCCAACACACAACAAAGAGCTTAAGATTTTTTTCAT
>CAZYDK010000157.1:0-2479 GCA_964646025.1 uncultured Campylobacteraceae bacterium
TTTTAGTTTTAATTAGCTTTTTGTTTAAAATATGTTTTTATGGTAAGTGTTTTTGTTAAGGTTTAAAGATTTTAAAATAATTTATTTATTTGGTTTATAAAATTTTACCACAAACAAACGAAATTTAAAAACTAAAAACCCCACACAAAAATCTAAATTTCGTTTGTTTGACTAAAAAAATCAAAAAACAAAATAATACAAAGCGTTATAAAAACATCATAAAGCAAAGTCGCCAAACCATAACGCTATAGTCTATTTAATTAAGCAGAATTTACGCTATAAAACAAACGAAATTTATAAAACCAACGCTTACAAATATAAAAACTACTAAAAATAGTTTTGCAACTACTTCAAATCCATTAAATTTCGTTTGTTTGTAGCTCTATGGCTTTTTTTGTTGCTTGCAAAGTATTATCACATACATACTCGCTATACTTTAAAAGCTCATCTTTACTTTGATACTCATAAAGGCTACCTATACCTATCACACCAGCATTTTTAGCAGCTTTTAAATCATACTCTGTATCGCCTATCATATAAGAATGCTCTGCTTTTGCACCTACAATTTGCATAGCTTTTAAGATAGGCTCTTTATCTGGTTTTGGTAAAACAACATCATCTCTACCAACAATACCGCTAAAATACTCATAAAGCCCAAAATGCTCTAAAAGCTTTTTAGAATACTCGCTTGTTTTTGTCGTAACCAAAACAACATCACCATGATTTTTTGCTAAAAGTATGCTTTCTTTAGCTGTATCTAGCAAATATGTTTTATCAAGATATATTTTAGAATAATGCTTTTTATACTCACTTATAATCACCCGCACATCTTCATCTTTTGCCCCAAGATTTTTCATAATTTTTTCTAGTGGCAAGCCTATTTGTGATTTACATAGATTTATATCAAGCTCTTTATCAAACGCTACACAAAAAGCTTCATAAATAGCTTTTGTAGAATCTATCAAAGTTCCATCAAAATCATACATTATAAGCATATCATTCCTTAGTAGGCTTTTTCATTTGTTCTAAAACCTTGATAAGCTCCTCAAGATTTTCATAAGGTATATGAACTTTCCATTCTGGCAAATCATCTTTTAAGCATACACCTATACTTACCACATCATCGCTACCCATACCATAAGGATTTGACATATTAGCTATGCTGATTTTACCACTTTTGCTACCTTGAAGCTTGATAGTTTTGATAATATCTATCATATTTATTCCTTAAAGGTCTTTGAGATTTTGGCTTGTTGTTTTAGCCAATCTTGTTGAAGCATGATAGGAAATCCACCATAAACCCTTCCGCCTTCAAGGTTTTTAGTAACTCCACCACGAGCAGCTATGGTTGAAAAATCACCTATTTTTAAATGCCCACTAGTAGCACTTTGACCACCCATGATAACATTTTTACCAAGCTCACTAGAACCACTAAGACCAGCTTGAGATACAACTATGCAGTTTTGCCCTAAAATACAGTTATGTCCGATTTGAACTAAATTATCAACTTTTGAGCCTTGTTTGATGATAGTGCTATCAAATACAGCTCTATCTATCGTTGTGCAAGCACCAATTTCTACAAAATCTTCTATAATCACATTACCATTATGGTATATCTTATGATGTTCTCCACTTTTTGTAGAAGCATATCCAAAACCATCGCTACCTATAACACAATTTGCTAAAAGATGACATTTATTGCCAATCTTTGTATCGTTATATATAACAACATTTGGGTGAATTATACACTCATCGCCTATGCTTACATCATCGCCTATATAAGCTCCAGCCATTATAATTGTATTTTTACCTATACTAACACCGCTTCCTATGTATACATTTGGCATAATAGTAGCTGTTTTATCTACAAAACTTTCTTTTTTATCTCTTATAAGTTTTTTTGCAAAAATCTTACTAAGCAAAGCAAAAGAAAGCTTAGGATTTGGACTGATTAAAGTTATGCTATCTTTTGGAGCATTTGACGCGTATTCTTTGGTAGTTAAAATTACTCCAGCTCCTGTATTTTGCATAGTCTGAACTGACTTTTCTCCATCACAATAACTAAGCTCCATAAAATTTGCATTTTGCAAAGAATTTAAACTAACAACATCAAATTCATTATGCTTTTCATCGCATTCTAAACCCAAAAAATCAACAATATCTTTTAATTTCATTTTATCTCCATTAATAAACTTCCGCTTCTTGCAACCAAAACGGGATTATATCTTTTCATGGTTTTTAAAAAATTATCTATATTAAAACTATCATCACTAGCTAAAATTGTCATATGCTCATCATCAGAATGCACTATCTTGCCATTATAAGACATAAGCATAGCATCAAGCCCACTTAAATTTTCACTAATTTTAATTTTTACCAAAACCATTTCTTTTTCAATAAAATCAACACCTTCAATAACCTTATATGTAGGTATAAGCTTATGAAGTTGCTTTACAATTTGTTCATATGTTCTTTCATC
>CAZYDK010000158.1:0-2477 GCA_964646025.1 uncultured Campylobacteraceae bacterium
TTTTAATGACAAACTTGCCAAACGCTTTGGGGTAGTAAACTTTACTAGATGATTTTTGAAACTAAATTTCGTTTGTTTGGTTTTTTGTTTAGATTGATTTACATGCTTTTTAATGTATTAAATATATCAAATTACCCCCCCCCTAAAAAAACTATAAAGATATAATTTTTGGTGGTAAAAAACAAGTTTTTATATGTTTTTTATCGTATTTTTTTATATCTACACTACAAGTGTGAGCGATGTTGCTTTGAGATAGATTTGAGCTTGGAGCTGAGCTTGTTAGGACATTTACATTGCCATTTATGCAAATATCGCCACATTTATCATACCATGCTCCTTGAGCTATCACAATGCATTTATAAGGCACATCATCACTAAGTCTTGCACCAGCCAAAACACCGCCCCTATCATTATAAACCAAAACCACATCACCATTTTTTATCCCCTTATCTTTTGCTAGATTTGGATTTATGAGTGCTGGTTCTAAGTCTGATTGGGTATCTTTTATGTCGCTATTATGTAGCTGTGAATGAAGCCTAAAACCACTATGTATAGAGCTTAAGCTTAGTGGGTATTTACCCATCTCATCGCTTTTTATGTATTTTGCGTATGAGTTTATGTCTTTTGATAAGGCTTTGTTGCTTAGATTTATCTTAGGCACAGGACAAAACCTTGTATATGGAGCTAAGGTTTTTAAACCCTCTATTTTTACAAAAGAGTTTTTATAAAACTCATCAAAACTAGGTAGGATTATGCCTTCTTTTTGATAGCTATTTTTTATATCTTCATATGATAGTTTTACTAAATCAAGCTTGTCTAAACCGCTACAAAACTCATTTTCTTTATCAAATCTTTTTGCTATTTGTTTGCATATCCAAAAATCACTTTTTGCCTCATAAAACGGCTTTTTAACAGGCTTTAGCATAAAAATTATTTCTTTGTTTGAACTTATTTCTATATCATGTCTTTCGCCTTCTATGGCTACTGGCAAAACTATATCGCTTAGCTTTGCTTGTGAAGTCCAAAATGGCTCTAGTGTGATAATGCACTCTGGTTTTTGCCATGCTTTTATAGATTCGTTTGTATTTGGCTGATGTGTAAAGTATGAACCACAAGCGTTTATAAGTAGTTTTATATCTGGGTATGTTATGCTTGATAGATTATGTTTTATGGTTTTACCTGGATTTAAAAGACAATCGCTTAGTCTTGAGCTAGGTATATAAAAAGCCTTATCTTCTACAAAACCTAAAAGCTCGTTTAGGTTTTTTAGCTTTTTTGTGTTTTTACTTGTCTCCCCCTTGCAACCACTGCTTAAATTAAACTCTATCCCAAGCCCATCTTTTCCTATATGTCCGCACATACAAGCAAGGGTGCTTAAAGCTAGATAATTTAGCTCTCCATTTTCTTGTCTTTGTATGGCTCTGCCTGTGATGATTATGCTTTTGTTTTGGCGTATTAGTTTAGCTAAAGATTTTAGGCTATTTTCATCACAACCACAAATCTTGCTAGCCCATAAAGTATCTTTTACCACACCATCATCTTCCCCCATAAAATATCTTTTAAAATCCAAAAATCCTTGCGTATGTGTATCTATAAAATCTTTATCATAAAGTCCGCTTGTATATAAAAAATGACACATGCCAACTATCATAGCCGAATCTGTGTTTGAGTTTATGCAAAAAGTTTTTGCGTTTAGCTTTTTAGCACTTTCGCTTATATGTGTATCTATAAAAATCTTTTGTATGCTTGTATCATTTGCTAGTTTTTTTAGGTATTTTTCATGCTCGTGTAGGGGTATGTCGTGTGAGATTTTGTTGGTTATGAGTGGATTTGCTCCCCAAAATACAACCACTTTTGCGTTGTTTAAGATTTGCTTGTATTCTGTTGGTTTTTCATATACTACGCTACTTCCAAACACATAAGGTAGCATTACAATTCCAGCCCCTGTAGAATAATCCCCACTCTCAAACACTCCGCCACCAATGCACCTTATAAGTCTATGTATAAGCATTCTCCCCCAGCCTATCTTGCCAACCCCGCCCCATTCATAGCTTTCTGCGTAAATGCTTTTATAACCATACTCATCATAGTATTTTTTAAGCTTATTAGCCACCAAATCAAGCACTTCTTCCCACTCAAGCTCCAAAAACTCATCATCAAAACTTCTATCTCCTATAGTGCCATCAAGAAACTTTTTTCTAACGCATGGTTTTTTTATCCTTGTCGGATGAGAAATTCTGCTTTTATAATTTTGTATCATTTGCGTAGGTGCTTCGTCATATAAAAATGGTGTTATGTTTTCATTTTCATCATACCAAAAAGCCCCAACCCTACTAGCCACAAGCCCCATAAACACTCCTTAAATTTTTTTAAATAATACCATAAATATCAGATAAGCTTAATGGATAGTAAGTATAATTTTTGGTTTTATAAAAGTGTTAAAGGGTTGTTATGATAAAAACTTGTATATTTCCAGC
>CAZYDK010000159.1:0-2477 GCA_964646025.1 uncultured Campylobacteraceae bacterium
TAACACAACCCACCCACCAAACAAACGAAATTTATTAAGCTAAAACTAAATTTCGTTTGTTTGGTGAAAAATGTGGGTGTTTAAATAATTTGTATTAGAATTGAGTTTTTATGTGGTTGAAATGCTTTAAAGAAGTAGTTAGATTTTATATAGTTCAAGCTTTTATTAGCTAAAAGCTTGAAACAAACGAAATTTGCAATCTTTACTAAAGTTTAGAAAATCTCACCAACCTTAAACACCAACTCTTCTTCAAGTAAAGCACTAGCCTCTACTAGTTGTATATTTTTATCTTTTAGCACTCCACTTGCTAAAAATTGTGCTTCATTAAATGATATATCAACTAAAAGCTCTTTAATTTCGCCGTTTTGTTCACATTTTAAAACATTTGCGTTTAGGGTGTTTTTAGAGTCTGATGAGATTTTATATCCTTTTGAAGATAGTGTTTCTTTAAGCGACTCTTCTAAATCTATGTTGCATATGGTGGTGTTTGTTGAGTTGATTTTGATTGTTTTATCATTTGGTTTGGTTAGTTTTATATCATTTGATAGATTTGTTTTGATATCAGGTTTAAACACTATAGCATCTGTTACGCTTGTTGTTGTGCTTGTTGTGTCGCTTGTGATACAACCACTAAAACAAATTCCTAAAAAACATAAACTTAAAAATATTTTATTTTTCATGATAGTCCTTGATTTAAAATAATGATTATTATATAGATTTTTACCTAAAACCAAGCAATAAATTTTAAGTATCATTGTATATAATTTAGCCAAAAACAAGGGTTTTTATGAGTAGTTATGGAGAAAAGCTATCATACCGCATAGCTCAGATTTTAATTAGGCTTTATAATCAAGAAAGATTAGATGAAAAAGAACTAGCTAAAGAATTTGATGTTAGTATAAAAACCATAAAAAGAGATATAAAACAAAGACTTGCAGCTGTTCCTATATCAAGAGATAGGGGCGGGATTTTATATCTTGATAGTATGTTTTTAGATGCGAACTTAAAACAAAGCTTTAAAAAATTTGCTACTGTTTTTGGGTTTAATTATCTTCCAACAGAGCTTAGCGATGAGATTGTTAGTATGATTTTAAACTCTTATAAAAAACCAATTAAAGTCCAAAGTTTAAAACAAGTTGATATTTTACAAAGCGATATTTTTGAAAAACTTACAAAAGCTATTTTATCTCATCAAGTGATACAAGCGGTTTATAACAAAACCAAAAGAAGACTAAATCCATACAAGCTTGTTAATCATTTTGGTGTTTGGTATTTGCTTGCAAGCGAAGATGATAAGATTAAAACTTTTACAGTTTATAAGCTAAAAGCCTTATCGTTTCAAAAAGAATACTTTACTCCAAATCCTGATTTTGCTAATTTGATTGAAGAAAAACAAAGTTGCTTTTTTGCTAATTCAAGTTATGAGGTAATTTTAGAGATTGATAGTGTTGTAAAAGAGTATTTTTTAAAAAGAAATACACTAACAAATCAAAAAATCATTGATGAGAAAAATGACAAAATCATACTTTCTACAATGGTTGATTATGATGATGAGATACTACATCTTATTTGGCAATACATACCATATATAAAGATATTAAGTCCAAAAGAATTAGTTTTAAAAAACAAGCAAATTCTTAGTAAGTATTTAAAATCACTATAAACAAACGAAATTTGGTAAAATTATTGCAAAGATGATTGATTTGTTAGTAGAAATACAATACAATCGCTTTAATAATAAAGATTATCATTAAATAAGGAGTAGGTATGAAAATTACCACAAAGATTGCGTTGTTGTCCCTAATTGGGATTTTGATTAATTCGGTTATATTGGTATCTTTACATAAATACTATGATTATAAATCCGTTGAGTATACAAAACATACCGTCGAAGATGAAATTTTAACAGCTAAAAAACAGCAGGTTAAAGCTTTGGTAGAAAGTGTTATGAAGTATTCTGGTGCTATTTATGAAGACTTGCAAAGAAAAAATGAAGTGTATAACTTTAAGCAAGAATTACAAAAGCATCTACCAAAGGTTACATTTGGTAGAGCTAATAGCTATTACACAGTGTTTGATAAAGACGGAAATGTATATTATCACCCATCAACTTCTTGGAAAAATACAAATAAATACAACGAAAAAGATGCAAAAGGTATGTATTTTGTGCAAGAGATGATAAAAAGTGCGGATAATAACGATGGTTATGTAAGATATTTTTATGAAGATGCAAATACAAATAAAATGATGGAAAAGTTAGCCTATGTGGGTAAAGATAAGGTGAGCGGACTTTATTATATGACTTGGTTATCATGGGAGACTATTAGTAAAACATCGATAGAAAAAGTATCAAAAGATACTGATGAGCAAAGCCATAAAAATATGATAACATTTATAAGCGTGTCTATTGCTTTAGCTATCTTGGTTGTGATTTTTTCTATAATGCTTGTAAGAATTCAAATTTCCCGCCCCCTAAA
>CAZYDK010000160.1:0-2434 GCA_964646025.1 uncultured Campylobacteraceae bacterium
GTTATAGATGAGAAGTGGAAGTAGTAAAATGAGTGAGATAAGCGGACTTGAACTTTTAAAACAGATTAGAGATTATGCAGATTGTGCTAATGCTGCTTATGCATTTTTGCATCTTGTAGATAAAACGGAAAGCCCAAGTTGGATATTTAAAAAATCTCCTATATGGATATATGCAGATGGTATAAAATTAGGATATAAAATTTTAAAGATAGATGAAAAAAGTTTAGCCAAAGCAAACAAAAGAAAAGTAGGAGAGCCAACAGCTTATGCTATGGCTATAGAATCTGTGTTTTCTGAAAATTTCAAGTTTCATCGTCTCAAAATAGATGACTTAGATAAAAAAGAAGATGAGCATGACTTTGTAGAGATGAAAGACGATGCAGATAAAAAAGACAAAGATGAATATAAAATTGTAAAAATAAATGGAAAGCCGCATGTATTTATATCTAGATATAAAAAGAAGAAAAATACAGCTGAAGATAATAAGCAAGAAGAGTATAAACAATGTCTAAGAATACGAGCAGAATATATACAAGAAAAGCAAACTAACCCTCAAGATTTATTTGGTTATCACTATCTTTCTTTGCATACTAAAGCTTTTGTTTCTAGATACGAGCTTATACATCATCAAAAAAATACACCAACAGGACTTTCTTATACTATCTTTAAAGATACGACCAAACAAGATGATACTTATGTTTTAGCTTTTAGGGGAACGGAAATTTCTTTTGCTGATTTTTTCACTGATTTAACTATGGCTAGTAAGTTTGGTATAGGTTTAGATCAGATTATTAATTTATTTATCTGTAAGAAGGATATTATACAAGCAATTACAAACCATCGTATAAAACAAGGTATAGATGTTGATAAAGTTAAAGATTTTAGTATTGATGTTGTAGGTCATTCTTTAGGTGGTCATTTAGCACAATTTTTTTGCCTTTGTCTTAAAAAACAATATAGAAACAAGCTTTATACATACAATGCACCTGGATTTGGTGGATTGCATTTTTATATCATAAGTCTTATGTTAAGACTTGCTAGGGTTATTTTAAAACTTACCTTAAAGGGAGTCGGTATATTTTTTGGCTTTATAGGTAGCGTTGTAAAAAAATGTATCAATTTTATCATTGATAACACAGGTTTAAAAATTAGCCCAGAAGAATGCTCTAAAAATCTTGAAAATTGTGGCAAACAAATCTCACAAGACGATCTTAATGAATGTGTTGCAAATTGTAAAAAAGTAGCTAAAAGCAAATTTTTTGACGTGGAAGCTCATCATGTAGAAGCGATTGGTAACGAGAGTTTGGTAACAAATGAAGATAGCGTATCTAAAGATATAGCTGCTTTAGGCGAGTTTTCATTATCTGCAACATCAAATTTAGGTTTTAAAATAGGGGTTAGCTTAACAGAACAAAACAGCTATAAAAATACATGCAATCTACATTATATATACATTGATAAGCTTGGGATTGATGCACATTTTGTGGATATTTTGGCTAAATTTTTACATTTTTATACTTATTTGATAGAAAATAGCCCAAATAAAGATAATGATATAATAAGTATTATTAAGCATTTAAACAAATATTCTTTGAACTTAAAAAGAGTGTTTTCACCACGTATAGAAAATAGTGAACGCAAAGATGAAGAAACTTTTTATATGTTTGGATTTATGCAAGAGATTGTAAGGATAATTAAAAATTTAAATATACCAGATATCCTTAACGCAACAATCACATATCCAAATCAAGATTTTAAAAGTTTAGATGTAGTAGGGGGCTATATAAATGATGATGGTAGTGCGGAACTAGCTTTTAAATATAATGTGATAAATATAATCATAGCTTTAATAGCTGCAAAAGTAAAAGTTTACACTATAGATGATAACAAGATATTAGATAATAATGCTTATAATTTTTGGTATATTAGTAAAGCTTTGCCATTTATGGTTGTTTATGAAAAAAGCAATGAAGATGGCACCTCCGCACAAGAGATAAAACTCATACAAGATAAATCAGATGCTATCAAAGCATATTCTTATAATTTAAGTGAATGCAAATACATAAATGATAATATGTATCAAGATGATTTTTTTGATGCTAGATTAAAGCAGGTTAATAATTTGTTGTTTGGTAAGGCTTGTCATAGTATGTATATATATAAAAAGTTTTTTTATAAAACAAACCTTACAACTTTAGATTCTACTATGTATGTGGATTATGATAGAGAATGTGTATATATTTTTGCTATTGGTGGGGATTTTTTTGATTGTGATGAGATATTAAAACAATATGCAGATATTTTTTCTTATACAGAAGAAAAAATGATAGAAATTTTAAACAAAATATCATCGTTTCAAAAATATGTATTTTTTTATGGATACCCCCTCCTAGGCACCAAAGAACTAAAAAACACACCATTTCATTTTGCAAAC
>CAZYDK010000161.1:0-2352 GCA_964646025.1 uncultured Campylobacteraceae bacterium
TAGCTTTGATAAGCCATAAATTTCGTTTGTTTAGTGGAGTTGATAATATGCCGGTTTTTAATACACTCGATTTTGTTTATTTAAAGCCTAAACCCAAACAAGTGACATTTGGGCTTAATTTGTAAATTTCATTTGTTTAATGTCGCATTAAAGCAAAAAAACCACACTAAATAAAGTTTAATCGCTCCGCAAAAGCCAACTAAACCAGAAAGCTTGTCTTAAGAAATGGTAGCTATACAATACTTTTAAAAACTAATTTTATTTGTTTGAGAAAATTATTTACTTTTTGTTAAATTTTAAGCATAGATTTATGGGGGGGGGTAAAATGTTTTTTTTATTTTATCTTGAATAGGAGAAAAAATGAAAAAATTTTTACTTTCATCTATGTGTTTAGCTATGTTGGCTATCAGTGCGAATGCAGCTCACCACAACCGTATCAGCCTAGGTGCTACTTCGATAGATAACGAAGATGCTAGTTATTTTTACAACTTTGATATAGATATGAAAAAATACAAAGAAAATCAAAATGAAGATTCGCTAGTATATGGAGTCGAGATAGCGATTGGAGGTAAGACGTTTGACGCGGGAGCTATCAATGAGACTACAGTGTATCAGGCTGACCTAGGTGCGCTGGGCGGGTATGGCTTATATTTGCCGATAGGTGGCCTTGATGCGAGTGTTAATTTACTTGGGGGTGCTGGGTTTTCGGTCGTTGGTCTTAACTACAAGCATTATGAAGAGCTCAATAAAAGCGAAAGCTTATTATATGTAAAAGCTGGTGCTAGTGCTATCGTGAACTTTGGTCAAAAGGACAAAGGCGTGTCTTTGTTGGCAGAAGGATTTTTAAGACATACTTTCAAAAATGACACACTTGAGCTAGACAGCAGAACAGCGCTTGAACTCAAGAGTGGTGTGTTTTACAACATGGAAGAGTTTTTTGTCGGTGCCGAAGTAGGGACAAAAGATATATATTGGTCGAAAAAAGAATCAAACCTATACACCAATCTCACATTAGGCTACCGTTTCTAGGCTACTTAACTAAACTTTGTTTTGCAAATAATATAAAGCCCAAATGTCACTTGTTTGGGCTTTTTTTGGGATAATTTCGTTTGTTTATGTGACACTACAAATGCACACCCCCTAAAATTTGTTTGTTTGCAAACTTTTGCAACTAAAAATCATCAACTTTTGAAACCATAAACAAACGAAATTTCTTTAACTTTTATTAGCTTTTAAATCCAAAGATTTTTATAAAATCACAAAATTTATTTCACAAATTACATAAAAAGACTTAGTGCATTTTTATAAATAAACTATCATTATAAAATTAGTTTTTGAAGGAGAAGCTATGATAATACCAGCAGAAGTTACTGAGCAAGATTTGGCTGTGATTAAAACAATCAAAGTATTAGATAAACAATACTACCCAACCACTAAAGAAGAATTAAAGTATTAATCAAGTATGAAGATATAGCACTTGATATGATAAATACAAGTGAGATTACCGATATGAGTGGATTATTTCAAAATAGCGATAGAAAAGATTTTAGTGGCATAAATACTTGGGATACTTCAAATGTAACTAATATGAGCGAAATGTTTTTTGGTTGTTCTAGTTTTAACCAACCGTTAAGTTTTGACACTTCAAGCGTAATTGATATGAGTGGTATGTTTGTAGATTGTTTTAACTTTAATAAACTCATAAACTTTAACACTTCAAATGTAACTAGTATGCGAGGTATGTTTATAAATTGTTTTAGCTTTAACCAGCCATTAAACTTTGATACATCAAATGTAACCAATATGAATAGTATGTTTGAGGATTGTTCTAGTTTTGACCAACCACTCAATTTTGACACTTCAAAAGTAGCCAATATGAGTGCTATGTTTGCAGAATGCGAGAATTTTAATCAACCGCTTAGCTTTGATACTATAAATGTAATTGATATGAGCTTTATGTTTGCAAAGTGTAAAAGTTTCAACCAACCGCTAAATTTTGACACTTCAAATGTAACTGATATGAGTGGTATGTTTGCTTATGCTAAAAATTTTAACCAATCATTAAATTTTGATACTTCAAAAGTTACTCATATGATTGATATGTTTGTTGGTTGTTACAAGTTTGAACAATCTACAAGCTTTAATATAGACAATGTAAAAAAGTAAAAAGACATTGAAAAATAGTGATTTTGAGTATCTTTAGGTCAAGGATAAAAACGACCATTTAACTACGCAAAAGTAATTTGCTACATAAATATAAAAAAAGCGGTAAAATCTAGCCACTAGCTTTGATGAGCTATAAATTTCGTTTGTTTTGGCTTAATTTTGATTGTTGGTATGGTTTTTTGCTTT
>CAZYDK010000162.1:0-2348 GCA_964646025.1 uncultured Campylobacteraceae bacterium
CAATGCAAGAAAGATTTAAAGACTATGTAAAAAACGGGCAAATTGTATTTACAACCTTTCATCAAAGCTATGGATATGAAGAATTCGTAGAAGGAATTAGACCTGATTTTGATAACGATGAGCTAAGATATGTGATAGCTGATGGTGTGTTTAAGGATTTGTGTAAAAAAGCTAAGCAAAATTATATAAATTACTCTACTCCAAATGAGCTAGATTTTGATAAGCTGATAAATTATTTTGCTGAGTATGTAAAAAGCGAGTTTTTAGACCAAAACAAGGAGTTTTTGCTAGAAAAGGGCGTAAATATTCATAGTATTTTTTATAATAAAGACGGCGAGTGTCGTTCGTTTGAGCTAGGTGGCACTACTCAAAGCGGACAAAGACTAACCCTTGATATAATTAGGCGTGATTACGAAGAATTTAAAATAGGAAATATAAAAAGCTACAAAGATATAAAGCCAAAGTTTGAGAGCAAAAGCATTCATCATGGTAATGCGGGGTATTATTTTATGCTTTATAAAAAGCTTTTTGAGTTTGAGAAAAAAGATGATTATAAAAACCAAAAAGAAGATTTAAAGCCTTATATAATCATCATTGATGAGATAAATCGTGGGAATATTAGTAAGATTTTTGGAGAGCTTATAACTCTTATTGAGCCTAGTAAAAGGCTAGGAAATACCGAAGAACTAGAAGTGGTGTTGCCATATAGCAAAGAGCGTTTTTCGGTGCCAAATAATGTCTATATAATAGGCACTATGAATACAGCAGATAGAAGTATCACTACCCTTGATACGGCGCTTAGGCGTAGGTTTGAGTTTAAAAAGATTATGCCAAAAAGCCATCTTTTAAACGCTGATTGTGATGGGGTAAATCTTCAAGAATTGCTAAATAAAATGAATGAAAGAATTGAGTGTCTAATTGGCGATGAAAAGCTTATCGGACATTCGTATTTTATGGATATAAACAGCATTGATGAGCTTAAAGCTGTGTTTAAAAATAAGATTTTACCACTTTTAGAAGAGTATTTTTATAATGATTATTCGCAGATAAAATCAGTGCTTAATGATAATGGTATGATAAAAACTAAAAATATTTTAAATACCGATACGCTTTATTTAAGCGATGATTTTAGCGAAGTGGATTTTAAGAAAATCTATGAAGATTGAAGTTTGTGAGCATGAAATCATAAGTGAGTTTAAGAACGATGAGTTTTTAAACGAGCTTATAAGTTTTGCTGAAAATAACCCAGAGTTTTTAAGAATAGTCGGCAAAAATAAGCTAAAAGCAAGAAATTTCGTAGGGCTTATAAAAACAAAAAGCGGGGTTTTAGAAATCTATCCTAAGGTTTCAAAACAAAGCGATGAGATAATGCCGAGCATAGATTTAAGTAAGGCTTATGAGCTAAAAGATGAGATGTTTAAGGAGTGTAAAGCAAGGGAGCTAAATCCCAAACAGCTACTTTTAGAACTTTTAAGAACTTTACAAGAAAGTCCATTTAAAAAATCGCTTAAAGCAACGCTAAAAGATGAAAAAATGCCGCTTTTTGAAGTCTTTGTTGAGATGTTTTTAGAAGAACTTTTCGTGCTTTTAAACAAAGGGCTTATGAGTGATTATGTAAAAGTATCAAACAATAAAGCATTTTTAAAAGGAAAATTGATTTTTAGCGAGCATTTAAGGCAAAATCTAGCTCATAAAGAGCGATTTTTTACCGAAAATGATGAATATATCATAGATAACGCGACAAATCAAACCATAAAAACCACGCTTTTTCATCTAAAAAAACTAAGTCAAAATAAAAAGATTTTGAAGTTTTTAGGATTTTTTGATGAGGTAAGCTTAATTAGCATTAAAAAATGTGAATTTAGTGTAAAAAATAAGCATTATCATTATTATGAAAACATACTTTTATGGTGCAAGTTATTTCTAAATGGCTTTAGTTTTACGCCATTTGCTGGGGATAAAAATGCTTATGCTTTGCTTTTTGATATGAATAGACTTTTTGAAGATTTTGTAGCTTTTATGCTTAAAAAACAAAATCCAAATATAAGCATATCTACTCAAGTAACAAACAGGCATTTGATAAAAGATGAGAGAAAAGATTGTTTTTTAATGAGGCCTGATATTTTGATTAAGCTTAAGGATAAAACAATCATCGCTGATACAAAGTATAAAATCATAAATGATTTAAGTGATATTAGCCAAGCTGATTTATATCAAGTATTTGCCTATGCAGCAAAGTTTAAAGCTAGTGAAGTATGGCTTATATATCCACTTTTAAAAGATGTTTTGCAAGGAAAAACCTTAGAATATAAGCCAGAAATTTTTGAAAACAAAATAAAGCTAAAGCT
>CAZYDK010000163.1:0-2337 GCA_964646025.1 uncultured Campylobacteraceae bacterium
CTTTTCTCCTTAAATTAAATGAAAAAAAGCATTTTACCCCCCCCCATTGTAAAAATAAACTTAGTTTTAGATAAATTAAACACATGGCATTTAAAAATCACATTGATGAACAATACACTAAATAAAAGTTAAGCTTAAAGTTCAAATTTCGTTTGTTTGGGTTTATTTGGCTAAACAAACGAAATTTAAAAAGTTGATAAATAAGGTTAGTTGTTTGTAAAACAAGCTAATATTATTTAGCAAAAATGTTTTTACCTTTAACTTTATAAACAAATGTTAAGACTTCAGCAACAGCCTTAAATAGTTCTTCTGGTATCTTATCTCCAACTTCACAAAGCTTAAAAAGCTCTCTTGCAAGTTCTCTTCGCTCAAGCACCATAACATCATTGTCAATAGCAATTTGTTTTATCTTTAAAGCTAGATTATCCGCTCCTTTAGCCACAACCACAGGAGCATTTTCTAAGCTTTTATCGTATCTTAGGGCTACTGCAAAGTGTGTTGGGTTTGTGATAACAACATCAGCGCTTGCAACATCTTGCATCATGCGTTTTCTAGCTGCTTGCATTTGGATTTGTCTTATACGGCTTTTAACTCTTGGGTCCCCTTCCATTTGCTTAAACTCATCTTTAACTTCTTGCTTACTCATTCTTAAATTTTTTGCATAATTGTATTTTATAAACATATAATCAAGCCCAGCAAACACTATAAACAAAAGTATCACAATGGCAAAAATGATAATTAGTTTTCTCTCAAGCCAGTTAAGTTGGCCTGATATGCTAAAAAGCATTACTTTTCCCATCTCATCTAAAAATCCAGTAAATAAAACATAAATAATCACAAAAACCAAAAATGTCTTAAGTAAGATTTTTACACCTTCAATTAGCTTTTTAAAAGAGAGTAGGTTTTTAAGTCCTTTGATTGGGTTTAGTTTGCCAAAATTTGGCATGATTGGTTTTGTGGTGAAGTTAAATCCAAATTGCATAACATTTGCCGCCACACCAGAAACCATTATAGCTAAAGCTATCGGCAAAATCATAGTTACAACTTCATATATAGTTTTGATTGCTATTTGATACAATACTTGAATGTTTAATTCTTGGTGCATTTGCGAAAAGATGTATTTATAAAAGTTTAAAACCTTATCTTTTATGTATCCGCTAAGACTTAAAATCAGCAAAAAAGATATGATTAAAGTTAGTGCTCCAGATACTTCTTGGCTTTTTGCAACGTTACCTTCTTTTCTGGCGTCTTCTAGTTTTTTGGAAGTGGCTTCTTCTGTTTTTTCTTGGTCATCAGCCATGAATTAGTCTTTTTGTAAAATAAACATAGCTTTTAAAATATATGAAAACAAAAGCTCTTTTTTTAGCTCTTTTTGCTCTATTTTTAGCTCTCTTTCACATAAGGTAAAAAGCCTAAACAAATCATCAAACCTATCAAACTCAATACTATTTGACCATTTTTGTAGCTTAAATAATACATCTTTTGGTGGGTTGTAGCCTAGACAATCTTGTATTTGGATATTGTTTTTTAGTGCTAGTTTGATTTTAAAAATTTTTAAAAATTGATTTACGATTGTATTTAGTGCATAAATTTCGTTTGTTTGGCTAAAAAACAAATAAGAACTTAGGTTTTTTTCTATGTTTTTACCGCTTATAAACTCATCAAAAAATAACTCAAAATCAATGTCAAATTCACTCCCACATTGTGCTTGTATAAACTTTATGCTAGGGCTAAAATCTTTGTATTTATTCATCTCGCAGTAGCTTAAAAATAAATCATTGTTTAAGCTTTCATAAATGCTACTGATTTTTTCTTTATCTAGTAAGACTGAGTTTTGTTTTGCGATTTGCATTAAAAAATCAACCGCTTCATGGTTGTTTTGCGGTAAAAAAAATCTAACAAAATTTTTAGTATATTTTGCAATATCTGGCAAATTCGCACAATCATATAATGATATAATCATCTTTTTTTCATCATCACAAATCTCTAGCAAAGCTTTTAAGTCTTTTGCTGGTGGGAGTTTATTTGCTTTTATAAATAAAAGTTTGCTTTCAGCAAAAAGCGATGATAGGTTTAAAAATTCCTTACAACGCTCAAAATCATAATCTTCAAAATCAATATTTAAAATCTCTTGCATATTGTAGTGATTTTTAAGTAGGTTAGAGTAAAAATCAACACTTACATTACAAGCACCAAAAAGCACGAAATGTGTGCTTTGTTGGGTGCTAAGATATGGTAGGAATTCTTTTTTATACATTAATTTAAATTATCTTTTTGTTTAGTAATCACATCTTTTAATGTTTTGCTGTTTAGGTTGTATTGTTCGCATAAAGATAT
>CAZYDK010000164.1:0-2261 GCA_964646025.1 uncultured Campylobacteraceae bacterium
AAGCTTCAAACAAACGAAATTTAGAGCATACTATAAACGCTGTGTAAATTTCGTTTGTTTGGGTTATTTTATACTTTTAAATAAAAGTAATGAGTTAAACACCACCACAAGCGATGACACGCTCATAAGCAAAGCACAAAGTGCTGGATTTAAATGTAGGTTGATACCGCTAAAAATCCCACACGCAAGGCTTATGCCAAAGAAATTGTAAAAAAATGATATAAATAAATTTTGTTTGATTTTTTTGTAGGATTTGTCAAAAATATCAAAAAGTTTTATCACAAGGCTTAAATCATTTTGTGTCAAAATCGCATCAGCCTTGCTTTTAGCCACAGCATTAGCACTATCAAAAGATATACCAAAACTAGCATTTTTTAAAGCTTTTATATCATTTGCCCCGTCTCCTATGAAAACTGATTTTTTATCTTTTAATGCTTGTATGATTTGTGCTTTTTGCTCTGGATTTTGTCTATAATAAAACTCATCAATTCCCAAAATCTCAGCAAGTTCAGATACTTTTTCTTTGCTATCTCCGCTTATTATCATAATTTTTTTACCTTTGTTTTTCAAAAACTCTATAAGCTTAAAAGCGTCTTTGTTAGGCTTATTTTCTAGCGTGATTTTTCCTATATACATATCATTTTTATAGCATAAAAGGTCATTATCTTTTGGTGATATTTTTATGTCTAAGTTTTCATCAAAGTAGTGCAAAGTGCTACCATTTAAGCTTATGCTACCTTTTAAATCCAAAAAATCTTTAAAATTATGCGTTATGCTTTTTGCTATCGGGTGGTTTTGTGTTCTTTCTATACTAGCTATTAGCTTAAAATCATCATCATTTAAATCGTGTGTGATTTTTTGTATGGTGTTTGTAAGCGTTCCTGTTTTGTCAAAGATAAAATAATCAATATCTTTAATTGAGTTTATAAGCTCTGGGTTTTTTAGGATTATTTTGTTTTTAAAACATAAGTTGATTGAAATAACTATAACCATAGGTATAGCAAGTCCTAAAGCACAAGGACAAGATATAAGCAACACGCTACTTGTATAAAAAAATGCTTTTGTTGGGTCTATAAAATACCATGATATGTATGTTATAAGTGCTATTATGCAAACAACTAGCACAAAGATTTGGCTGATTTTATCAATTAGCTTAAATGCTTTTAGGTCTTTGTTACTTGCTTTTAGTGCTTCATCTTTTAGCTTTTCAAGTGAGCTTTCATAGTAGTTTGATAGAGCTTTGATTTTTATCATATCGCCTTGATTTATACTTCCTGCATAAACAAAATCACCTGATTTTTTATATAAGGCTATACTTTCCCCACTGATTACGCTTTCATCAATTAGCGTATCATTTATGAGTATTGCATCAACTGGGATTTCTTCGCCATTTTTTATCAAAATCTCATCATCTTTTGTGATTTGGTTTGCTGGTTTTGTGGTGTTGTCACTCATTGTGGCGTTTGGGATTTGGTTTGGTTTTATGTAGGCGTTTGCTTTTTGCTTAGCTTTGTTTTCTATAAATTTTCCAAACCTAATCACAAAGCAAACAAAAGTGCTTTCAAAGAAAAAGTGATGATGTGGGGTATAAAAAGAATAAATATAATTTATACTAATCCCAAGCACCACAAGTAAATCCATTCCATAGCTTTTATGAAACAACACTCTTTTATAAAAATCTATTGAGATTAAAATCCCCAAACTAGCCCATAAACAAGAAAAAGCAAAAGATAAATCTATAAAACTTAAAACACTTAAAACCCCTAAAGCAAGTAGCTTTAAGCCTTCGTAAGTTTTTTTGGTTTGGATTTTGCTAAAGCTAACCAAAAATCCAAGCTTTTTGATAGCATAAACTAGCTTATCGCTATCAAAATCGTCATCTGCTATAAATTCTCCGCTTTTGTTTATAAAATCAACTCTAGCTTCTTTGACACCGATTTTTAAAGCTTCTTTTTTTATAGAATTAGAGCAATTTACACAATGCATTCCATCTATAAAAAGTTTTATGCTTTTCATAATATTTGTTTTCCAAGCTTAAATCCAAGCTCTAAAAGCTCGTCTTCTATGTCTTCTTTATCTGCGTTTATAAAAATATACTTTAAATCATCGCTAAAGCTTATTTGTCCGTATTCTTCTTCTAGTGCGTTTTTGATTGTGTTTGTGCAGTGGCTGCAATTTACATTAAAGATTTCAAATTTATTCATTTTTTCTCCTTTGGTTTTTTAGGAGTGATTATATCTTTTTTATGGATAATTGTAAAT
>CAZYDK010000165.1:0-2256 GCA_964646025.1 uncultured Campylobacteraceae bacterium
GGGGGGGGGTAAAATCAATTTTTTATTTTATTTAAAGGAGACTTTATGTCTACTAAAGAACATTTTTTTACATCTTATGTAAGTTTGGTCTTAGGTGCTGATGAAAGAGTTGAGATGACTGGTAAAATAAGTCGTTATGCTTTTATAGGTCATTATATTGTAGCTGCCATACTTTTGATTATTGGCTTAAATGCCTACTTTTATGGTGAACGCTTTGTTATTGCTGCTCTTTTTATAGTGCTATATGCAGTTTTAACAATTTTTTCTACAGAACTTGCAGTAACAGATAAAAAAGTTATAGCAAAATTTGGAGTTATTAGAAGGGACGCTATAGAACTTAGGCTTGAAAAGGTTGAAAGTATTGCGGTTCTTCAAGGGGTTTTGGGTAGGATATTTAACTTTGGCACAATTAAAGTAAATGGTGCAGGCACAACCGCTAGAATCCCATGTATTAGCAACCCATTTGAGTTTAAGAAAAAAGTAGAAGAATGCATTCAAAATCAAAAATCATAATGATTTTAAGTTGTTTGGGTTTTGGTTTTATCTAAAACCCAAACATTATATTTATAAAACTAAAAGCAAAACCACCTTACATACTAAAGCCAAAAGCCCATAACAATAAGTATCTCAAACCCACCCACTCATTTAATTCTAGCCTAGCTACCATTTAACAAAACGATATTAAACCAAAAAACAAACGAAATTTAGTTTTCTTTTGTATCTTCTTCCTTGACATTTACTATGGTAACTGGTTGTTTTTCAAAGCTTCTTCTTTGTTCTTGTGGAATGATTTGTCTAGTTGAAGCAAATAAAGCCAAACAAGCCAAAATACTAGCATAAAATCCCATAAACCCATAATACCCAAAAATCTCCATAAGCTCCCCAACAACCACAGGAGATATAACACTACCTAATGAAAAACCAAACAAAATCGTCCTTCCAACTTCTACGATTTGACCTTCTTTTGCTTGGTCGCTTGCTCTTGCTAAAGCTAGTGCATAAAGACAAAAAACATTCATACCGAAAAAAAAGCTAAGCACATAATGCACATATAAATTTGTAAAAATAAACATCAAAAACGCAAGAGCAAAACCTATAGAACTAGTAGTCAAAATAGCGATTTTTCTGCCATATTTATCAGAAAAAGCCCCAACAAAGTTTTGACCTATAAAACCACCAAAAAGTGCCAAAGCCAAAAACCTTGAAAACTCCTCGCCTGTATAACCTAGCTTTATCATATAAATACCAGACATAGCACTATATGAGTTTACTATCATACCCGCTATGATTGATGTTATAAAACCAAGTCTTGATGTAGCAAAAACATTTGGCAAGCTTATCTTCATCTTTGCAGGTAAAGACGGCTCCTTTACCCTAATCAAACTTATAGGAATAACACAAAAAATCAAAAATATATGTGCTATAGCAAGAGTTTTTATATTACTTAAACTAAGACCAAGTATCAAAACCCCAAGCCCAAATGATAGATAATAAACCGCAGCATAAATACCAAGCACCCTACTTCTTATCTCATTTGTAGCACGAGTATTAAGCCAAGATTCTATAATCATAAGTAAAGCATGATAACTATATCCTAAAACAAAACGAAAGATAATCCAAGCATTGATACTTTCAAACAAAACATGCATAAGTCCAAATGCAGCCAAAAGCGATGAAAATATAGCAAAACTTCTAATGTGACCAACATGTGAGACTATCCTATGGCTTGTTATAGTGCTAATTAGCCCACCTAAATAGTAACTAGCCGCTACTAAACCCACTTGAGTGTTGCTAGCTCCCATATTGTTTAAAAGTAATCCCGCAGAAGCCACCAAAATAGCGTTCCCCATAAACAAAAACACCATAGAAAAAAACAAAGACCGCATAGAATAAACAACACTTAAAATCATTCTATCTCCTATAATGCAAGTTTAATGAGTATCATATCATAAATTACCACTTTATCTATGAAAAACAAGCATTTATATAAAAATTAGTAACACCAAAGTATCAAACTAAGCTAAATTTCGTTTGTTTGACAATGTGATACTAATTTGATTTTATAAATTTCGCTACCTTAGGGTCTAGTTTTATAAATATGGCGTTTTATCATTTTGTAACATTTGTTTAAAATACGCCCCAAATTTCGTTTGTTTGCAAAATCGCCGTGTTTATAAAACCACCTAAAATTAAAACCAAACAAACGAAATTTAGATTAATTTTTCAAATATCCTTTTGGATATGGTTTTAAAATAG
>CAZYDK010000166.1:0-2224 GCA_964646025.1 uncultured Campylobacteraceae bacterium
TTTTTACAATGGGGGGGGGTAAAATGCTTTTTTTCATTTAATTTAAGGAGAAAAGTATGAGAAAAAAGCTAGCACAACTACTATGCATTGGAGCCTTATCTACAAATATAAACGCTTCTGTTTTTGGTGGTTTAGAAATTGGTTTTGGATCGATAAGTTCTTTGGATGATGCTGATGGCTCAGGAGTTATTTATCTTGGTGGTTTTTTGAAAAAATACATCGATGACCCGCTAAGTTCGTCTTATGTATGGGATTTAAACCTAAAATATCATGGAGATAGTAACGATAGCAAAAAACAAACAAACAAAACAACATATAATGTAAGCCAATTTAGCATTTCATACCTTGGTGGTTATGGGTTTTACAATGAAACATTTGGCATGAGAATTAACTCCTTGCTAGGACTTGGCTTTGATAGTGCAAATTTAAAGATACAAGAAGGATATAAAACGACAAAGGATGATAGCTTAAGTATAACATCTATTAAGACTGGGGTTACAATATTTCCCTTTATGTCAAAAAATACATCTATTTATCTGCAAACATTCTATAAACACTATATAACAAACAAAAACAAATTGCTTGAATTTAATACAAATAAAAAACAAAGTGTAATAGAGGGTGAAATAGGTGCGTACTATAATAAACTATCTTTAAAGTGCGGAACTATAGACTCATTACTTTCTAAAAAACAAATAAATCCTTATTGTATGCTTGGTTACGGGTTTAAATTTTAAAATTAAAAAAAGGAACAATTATGAAAAAAATATTTTTTTATACACTTGTGGCTATTTTGTTGTGTTCATGCGGAGCTACACAACAAGATTATGTAAATTGGGGAGATGGTTTTATGCAAAGAGGTGAGCATGGAAAAGCCAAAGAATATTATAAAAAAGCAGCTATTATATATGAAAAAAACAATAATTTATCAAATGCGATTCATTTTTACGATTTAGCAGGTGATACCGCCAAAACAATAGAGCTATCTTCACAATATGCTGCGTATTTTGAAAACAAAAGAGATTATAAAAATGCTGCCAGATATTACCAAAAAGCAAAAAATACAACTAAAGCAAATGAGATGTATTTAAGATTAGCTCAAGACTACGAAAGTAAGCAAGACTATAAAGGAGCTTTATTATGCTACGAAAAGCTAGGAGATACAGCTAAAATAAATGAAATGTATTTAAAACTAGCTCAAGATTATGAAAGTAAACATAAAAATCAAGAAGCTATATTATACTACGAAAAGCTAGGAAATACAGCTAAAGTAAATGAAATGTATTTAAAATTAGCTCAAAGCTATGAAAGTAAGAAAAAATATCAAAAAGCTTTAACATACTATCAAAAACTAGGAAATATCACTAAAATCGACGAGATATATCTACTTATGGCTCAAAAAAGCTTTGCAAATTCTGATATTGATAGCGTAAATAATGCTCTTGATATTTGCAAAAACATCACAAGCGATAAAATGTATAAACAATGCATATCAAAAGGAGCCCTAAAACAAGCAGAAAACTGCAACAATGGAGATAAGCTAAGCTGTTCAAACGCTGGAGCTTTATATAATTATCATTTAAATGATATTCAAAAATCACTTTATTATCATCATATAGGATATGACAAAGATGATAATCATAATTTAGATAGCTTTGTGCAAGTTTTAGAAAAAGGTTGTGCCAAAGGTGGAAAAGGTGACTGTTTTAGACTTGGCTGGATAAGAAGTAACGAAGATGGATATATAAACTATTCAAAGGCTATACAAGTATATACAAAAGCTTGTAACCTTAACCACTATACAGCTTGTAACAACCTAGGTGTTTTATATCAAAAAAGTTATGCTGTAAAACTACTTGATAATAAAAAATCACTTGAGCTTTACACAAAAGCTTGTAAAGGTGGAGAAATGATAGCTTGTAGCAACATAGGTGGTATGTATGAGCAAGGTAAAGCAGTGAAAAGAAACTACAACACAGCCAAATCATACTATAAAAAAGCATGCAATGGTGGATATGAAAAAGCTTGTGGGTTTTATAATAACCTAGAAGAAAACATTATAAATGTAGATAGTAGTGATGGTTTTCACATTTTAAGATAATTTGATAACTACTAAACGGGGGGGGGATTTAAATATCAATTAGCTTATAAATTTCGTTTGTTTAGATTGAAACGACTTTGAAACGGCTTTTTAACTCTTGCAAAACTAAATTTCGTTTGTTTA
>CAZYDK010000167.1:0-2220 GCA_964646025.1 uncultured Campylobacteraceae bacterium
TAAGCTTAAATTATTCTTAAAGAGAGAAAAAATTTTAAAGAATTTGAAATAGGAATTTCAAATCCCTAAAATTAGGACTGATATCCTACATATACTCTGCTAGAAATACCCCCCCCTATCTCGTGTAACATAGAACGAACGCAGTTTCTTCCATCTTCTTTAGCTTTATATAAATAAGCATCAGCAGCTTTTAATACAGATTCAAAATCTCTATTATCAGCATTTCTACAAGCTACACCTATACTTGTGCTTCCTTTCCATATTATCTTTTTATGCTCATCAAACACTTCTATATTATTAACAGCTGCATGTAAAGCATTTGCAATAGCTACTGCTTCATCTAATGAATACTTTTGTAAAATTACTAAAAACTCATCTCCACCTAAACGGCAAAAATGTATCGTTTCTCTATCACTATATCTATATTTATTACATAATTCATTTGTTTCAAAGAAATATTTAACAGCATTAGAAAATTGTTTTAAAACCAAATCACCAGCATGGTGTCCATAAGTATCATTTACTTCTTTAAATTTATCCAAATCTAGCTGAATTATTGCACAGGTTGGGTCTTGAAACTCACTCCAAATATTATTTAAAACAAACATAGCTTGGCGACGATTATGAAGACCTGTTAGCTCATCTGTGATTGATTTTTTCTTATTTTCTTGGATTTGTTCTTGTAATTGCTCTTCTTTTTTCTTTAAGCTTGTTTTAATATCCGCTTCTATTTCTAATAATTTTTCGTTTCTTATCTCATATATTTTTAATAGATTTGATAAAGTTATGGTTAAAATCTCTATCTTTTTATCCATTTGTTCATTTATCATCTCATAAGCTCTTTGTGGGCTATTGCCATCTTCAATATACTCAATTTGTTTAGCAATCTTATAATCTTCTCCTAAAATATGAAAAACCAACCAGTTTTTCACAAAAAAAGCAAGGTTTAATGCAAGTTCTTTTTGATATACCATATCATCGGAACTATTTTGTTTTACTACTGCATCTCTCATTTTTACAAGCTGTGAAATACATTGAGAATGGATTGCGTTATGATAATCTATATATTTTGTATGAATTGCAACGCTTTTCATAAATTCTTCTTCGTTTTTAAAATGCCACGCAAGATGATTTAAAACAAGTTGAAAAACTGCGTTAAATTCTTTATATCCTTCATTTGCCGCTTCAAAAACTTGCTCAATCATTTCAAAGAACAATTTATGTTCTTCATCAACCACATCAACACCTATTTCTAATTCAGGACCCCATTTATCTATATATTCTTGTATTTGTTTTTCTTTTTTACTCATATATTACTCTGTTTCTTCCATTGTTTTTAGCTTTATATAGTTTCTCATCAGCGTTTTTAAAGGCTTCTTTTTTATCAGCTTCAACCATATTTACACCGATACTAATTGTTACTTTTATTTCTTTATCGCTAAATTTAAAAATTTCTTTTTCTACTATTTGTCTTATATTATCTAATTTTGTTACACAAATTTTAAAATCTTGATTTTTAAATACGATTACAAATTCTTCTCCACCAAATCTATATACCTTGCTTACATTTTGTTTTAAAATCTTTGCAATGCCTTTTAAAATCACATCTCCTGCATCATGCCCATAAGTATCATTTACTTTTTTAAAAAAATCTATATCACAAACCGCAATCACATCGCCATTTTTAAGCCTAGTTCTATCATAAGCTCTTCTATTAAAAACCTGAGTTAAAGCATCAAAAAATGCTAATTTATAACCTTCTATACCTATTGCTATTAAAAATATCAAAGAACTAAACTCAAAAAATCCTACATCTGTTTTTTCTAAAAAACTAAATATTAAAAATTCAAAATATGCGAAAAAATAAGCCAAAAATATACTTTTTTCAAAAAATATAAAATATCTTAAAGCTAATAAATATATAAAAAATACAATAAAAAAAGCTAAGCTTAAATCCGAAATCGCAAAGCTAAAAGGCATAAATTTAGCTGTAACATTAACTATAAAATTAGTATTTTGAGATAAAAAAACTCCTAATAATATATATAAGATAAAAACTAAGCTAGCAGGAAGTAAGCATTTTATAGTATCATACTCCTTTTTTAGACTTATTAAAATCGCAAAAACAAAAGGCATAAACAAACTAACATATATATGGCTTGATAATGAGTTGAAAATAAATAAATAATTTTTTAGCATAATAATAGAATGCAAATTGCT
>CAZYDK010000168.1:0-2212 GCA_964646025.1 uncultured Campylobacteraceae bacterium
CTATGAAGGACATATTTTGCGTCTACTTTTCCACTAAACATAGAGCTTAAAAGCGGTCTGTTTTGTTTAAAAACAAAAGCAAACAAATGTCCAAAAATAGCTAGTATTATCAAAAACATACCAAGATTGTGAAGCTGAGTAGTCCAAAACATAAGATTTTCACTTAGATTATAGCCTTGTAAATTTTTATAAGTTTTGATAAATCCTGTAACAATCAAAAGCCCTAAAATAAATGCTATAACAATATAAGCAATTCTTTGCTCTGGAAGATATTTATCACAAGGTGGCTCTTTTTGTTTTAAAATCATAGCTTTTATGATTATAAAACTAAGTTTTAAATCTCCTTTTTTAGGGAAAATATCAAACTCTTTTCTAGCTAGATGAAAAAATACATGCAAAAAAGCAAAAAACATAAGCATTCCACCAAAAATATAATGAGCTATAAGCGATGTATGATAATTTGCACTCCAGCCCATCAAAGGTAACTCGTTTAACATATATCTTTTAGCTACAGGCATTTGCAAAATCCCTGTAAAAATCAACGCAAAAACACTAAATGCCACGCCCCAATGAACGATTTTATTTTGCAAACTTTGTCTTTTGATTTTCATTTTCTATCCTTTAATTTACTTAAAATAACCCCTCCAGCTATAGCCCCTACAATCGGAGTAAATAAAACACCTTTGATTAAAGACGAGTCTTCATTTAGCTTGTTTTTGACTTCTAGGTTCATATGGATATTTTTTTTGCTATTTTGCTCTTTTATAGCATTTTGGATTTTCTCAAAACTAACAGGCGACACATAAAGCGTAGAGGTTCCACCATTTTGCGTATCTCCATATATAAAAGTTTCTTTTGAGCTACCTTGATACTTTTTTGCTTTTTGCCTTGCGTATTTATACGCCAAATCCCTATCCATAAACAAAATCGCATTTTTAGGACAGGCTTTTGCACAAGCTGGTGCTTTATGATTTGCCAGTAAATCAGCACAGCCATCGCATTTATACATCACTCCGCCACCTGCTAGTTTTGGTGCTATCTTAAGATAAAGTCCTACACCAGCTTGTCTTTGTGGTATATGCCAAGGACACATATCCCTACATTTTGCACCACCAAAACACCCATTTGAATCAATCTTAACAGCTCCGCTTTCATCCTTGCTAATCACTCCAAAAGGACACACCTTTTGGCAAGTTGGGTCATCACAATGCATACATCTTCTTGGTATGAAAACTTCTTTTCCGTCAATTGTTAGCTTTTGAACATAAGTCCAATTATATGGGCTTAAATAACTTGTATCATTCTTGTTTTTAGAATGGTCTTCATAGCCTTTTCTTGGAAAATAATCAGGGATATTTTCTATAGGATTTGGAAAACGCTCTTTGTTTTTATCTCTACAAGCACTAACACACATCGCATTTTCATAATCTTTACAGCCATCGCAAAGCCCTAAATCTATCACAGATGATATTTTGCTTTGAGTGTTTGTTTGTGCATTTAAAAGTCCAGAGCCTGCACAAGCACTTACGCCTAAAAGTTTAAAAAAACCTCTTCTGTTTAGTTTATTTTGCATTTTTACCCTTTTATAGTTTTGACAAAGTATAATTAAAATAAAACTAAAACAAATGTGACAAAGTTACATAGGATTTAAAATGACCGATTCTTTTGATAATTTTTTAAAAAATTTAAACCTAAACGAAGAACAAAGAGAAAAAATTATAAAAAACTCATATCAAAAAAAGTTCAAAAAATCTAGTAGAATTTTTTCAAACAATGAAGAATGTAAAGGGCTTGTTTTTGTATGTAGCGGGGCTTTAAGGGTATTTATCGCTTCAAATAGGTTTTATAAAGAAATCAACCTTTTTACGCTAAATGATGAAGATTATTGTCTTTTAACTGCATCTTGTATCTTTAAAAATATAAACTTTGATATCAATATAGAGTTTGTAAAAGATACGCTAGTTTGGATTTTACCAACAGATAGGCTAAATGAACTTAGCTTAGAGTTTTTAGAGCTTAAAGAATTTCAACTAGAGCTTATGAGTAAAAGGTTTAGCGAGGTTATGAATTTTTTAGAAGATTTTGCGTTTAAGCCGTTAAATGAAAGAATTATAGATTTTTTAAACACTAATAAAAATGAAAACAATGAAATCAAAATAACCCACGAAGAATTAGCTAAATCCCTTGGAAGCACTAGAGAGGTTGTTTCTAG
>CAZYDK010000169.1:0-2164 GCA_964646025.1 uncultured Campylobacteraceae bacterium
ATTTTACCTCATATAATAAACAAGACATTGGCCTTGTTTAGATATCAAAGGTTGATAGATAAGTATAGATAATATAACAAACCTTACAAGGGCCTATAGCTCAGCTGGTTAGAGTGCACCCCTGATAAGGGTGAGGTCACAAGTTCAAGTCTTGTTAGGCCCACCATCTTGCTTTAATATTTCTATTTTTACTTTTTTTGTTTTTCTTTGTTTTAAATTTCGTTTGTTTGCGGAATTTTGTGGCGTGAAAGATGTTGATATAAGCTTACTATAAATAAAAACTAGATTATATTTAATATTCTTTTCATTTTAAGTTGTTAAACCAAGTAAATTAAAACTTATTGATAAAGCTTGATTATTCTAAACTTAACAAACTATGTTTTTTGGATATCTTGATAATTTTTGAAGTAAATTAAAAAGTCATTTTATTTAGCATAAAAGATTAGAAACAAACGAAATTTAAGCTTAAAATCCAAATGTTAAACAAATTATCTAAATTTCGTTTGTTTAGTTACCTTTCAAAGTATCAATTCTAAGCTATGTTTATTGTAAGTTATTGTTTAGATGATACTTTAAAATCCTTTAAAACTCATATTTTTCAATAATTTAAGCTAAAAATATCCGCAAAAACTCAAATATCTGTTAAAATGCTTTTTTTCAAAAGTAAATCATCAGTAAATGCTTTTAGCAAAACGATGATAAATTAATTTATCAAAAAGGATAAGTATGAAAAAAGGTTTTAGTAAAGAAGAGGTTAAAACTCTAGCCTTAAGCTCACTTGGTGGGACTTTGGAGTTTTATGATTTTATTATTTTTGTGTTTTTTGCGAAGTATTTTTCTCATCATTTTTTCCCAAAAACGCTTGATGAGTTTTGGCAAGAGTTAAACACTTATGGGGCATTTGCAGCCGCATATCTAGCTCGTCCTTTAGGTGGAGTTGTTATGGCACACTTTGGGGATAAGTTTGGTAGGAAAAATATGTTTATGCTAAGTATTTTGCTGATGGTAATTCCAACTTTTTCACTAGCGGTTATCCCGACTTTTGAGACCATAGGCTATGCTGCACCGATAGCACTTTTGATTGTAAGGGTTTTTCAAGGTATGGCGTTAGGTGGAGAGCTTCCTGGTGCTTGGGTTTTTGTAAGAGAGCATAGTAGCGATAAAGATAAGGGTTTATTTATAGGATTACTTACTTGTAGTGTCGTTGGCGGTATTTTGCTTGGAAATATAGTTGCACTTATAATGGAGCTTAATTTTACTAATAAAGAGCTAAAAGATTGGGCTTGGAGGGTTCCTTTTGCTTTGGGTGGTATCTTTGGGATAATTTCTTTATATCTTAGACGCTATTTAAATGAAACACCGGTGTTTAAGCAAATGCAAAAAAGTGAATCTTTAGTAAAGCTACCTATAAAAGATGTTATGCAAAATCATAGGTTTGGTATCGTGGTGTCTATGCTTATCACTTGGGTTTTAACAGCTTGTGTTATGGTATTTTTGCTTATCACTCCAAACCATGTTAAGGTTGTTTTAGGGGTTGAGTCTGTTACAAACACGCTTATTCAAACAGGCGGTATATTTGCTATGATGATGGGTTGTATTTTGACAGGATTTTTAAGTGATAAGCTTGGCATTAGTAGGATTTGTAAAATCTTTGCAATCCTTTGGGGAGTTTTTGGGGTGATGTATTTTTATCAGATTTATATAGGAAAAGACCTTACTGTTATGGTTGTGTTTTATTTACTAGCTTGTCTTAGTGCTGGTATTATGAACTTTACACCTTTGATTATGGTTGAGATTTTCCCAGCAAAAATCCGTTATAGCGGCATTAGCTTTAGCTACAATTTAGCTTATGCTATAGCGGGTGGCATAACGCCTATTTTGCTGACATATTTAAACAAAGTCGCTACAAGCAAAGCTCCTTTTGTGTTGTATCAAATCGGTGGTGGTGGATACATAGTGCTTGTTGCAATTGTTGCATTTTTTACAGCTATGCTAGTATCTAAAAAAATGTAGGCTTGTGCTTTGTAGATAAAATGGGGAGGGGTAAATTTCGTTTGTTTAAGATTATGCTCAAAGAAACGAATTTTTTGCATAAAATCTAAATTATCCAAGGAGAGTTTATGAAAGGAACGATTAAGTTTTATAATTCAAATGATGGTTATGG
>CAZYDK010000170.1:0-2123 GCA_964646025.1 uncultured Campylobacteraceae bacterium
ATTAGCCAAATTTTCCATTTACATAATCTTTTGTTCTTTTATCTTTTGCGTCTTCAAAAATCTTTGCCGTTTTATCATGCTCAATTACTTCTTTGTTTAGAAAAAATGCCGTAGTATCTGATACACGCCTAGCTTGTTGCATATTGTGAGTTACGATTATTATGGTTTTATCTTTTTTAAGTTCGTTTATAAGCTCTTCAATTTTAGCCGTAGATATAGGGTCAAGCGCACTCGTTGGCTCATCCATTAGTAAAACTTTTGGGTCATTTGCTAAAGCTCTAGCTATGCAAAGTCGCTGTTGCTGTCCACCACTTAAAGTGTTTGCTTTAAGCTTTAGCCTATCTTTTAGCTCATCAAAAAGCGCAGCCTTTTTAAGCGAGTTTTCCACTATCTCATCAAGCTTAGCTTTATCTTTTATGCCGTAAGCTTTCGGTGCATAAGTGATATTATCATACACACTCATCAAAAATGGATTTGGCTTTTGAAAAATTAGCCCTACTTCTTTTCTAAGCTTAAAAGTATCATAATCTTTATAAATATCAGTGCCAACATACGAAATTTGTCCAAAGATTTTAGCGTTTTCTACTAATTCCACCATTTTATTTAAAGTGCTTAAAAAGCTTGATTTCCCACATCCACTAGGACCTATTAGTGCATGAACTTCGTTTTTTGCAAAACTTAAATTTATGTTTTTTAAAGCCAAAAAATCCCCATAATACAAACTCATATCACAAATATTAAAGCAATTCATCTTATTCCTTTGATAAAAAATTAAAAACAATACAAACAAAAGTAATAAAAACAATCAAAACAAGCGAGCTAGCATAAGCAGCGTTAAGCTCAAGCCCTTCGCTTGCTAAAACATACAAATGCACACTCAAAGTCCTTCCACTCTCATCTAATTTTGCGATATTTAAAAGCGTGCCAAAAGTATAGATTAAGGCTGCACTTTCGCTTATGATTTTAGCAACTGCTAAAACTAGGGTTGATAGGATTTCTTTTCTAGCTGTTTTTAGGCATAAAATTATTACTTTTAGTTTATTTGCACCAAGTGCGTAAGCGCCTTTTATGATATTTTCATCTACGCTTTTTAAAGCCTCAAGCGAACTAGCTAAAACCACAGGCAAACACATAATGCTAAGCGTTAAAACCCCAGAAATAAAGCTTATCTTAAACCCACAAAAAATCACAAAAGCAAGATAACCAAAAAGCCCATAAACAATAGATGGTATAGAAGCTAGTGTATTTACACTAAGCAAAACAAGTCTTGAAAAAACGCTGTTATCTTTAGTATAAAAGCATAAATAAATACTTCCACCTATGCCAAAAATACCACTTAAAAAAATCGTAAAAATAATGATATTTATGGTGTTTACAACAGGGACAAACACCCCTTTTAAGGTATCAAAATCCACATAGCAAACACCATTTTTAAAGATAAAAAATATTATGCTAAAAAATGTAGCTCCTAAGATTAAAACACTAATTTTCATAAAATAATTTATAAAAAGCGAAAAAATATCTTTATGCATTTTTAATCCTTACAAGAATGGCATTTATCAAAAATACAATCATAAAAAGCACAAAACCACTAGCTATAAGCACTTCTTTATGCAAATCTTGTGCATAGCCCATTTCAAGCACGATATTTGCCGATAAACTTCTAAATCCATCAAAAATACTGCTTATTAGCTGGGGTTGGTTTCCTGCTACCATCACAACAGCCATCGCCTCGCCAATCCCTCTAGCATAAGCTAAAATAAAAGCCGTAATCACCCCACTAGAACTAGCCTTTAGCACCACAATGCTAGAGCGTTCAAGGCTAAGTCCTAAAGCTAGGCTTGCTTTTAAATAATCTTTATTAACGCTATTTAAAAAAGTATAAGAAAGCAAAATTATGGTAGGCATTATCATAATGCTAAGTAGTAAAACAGCACTTAAAAAGCCTTTTCCATTCACATCAAAAACGCTAGATATAAATGGCACAATAACGCAAAGTGCGAAAAATCCATATAAAACAGAAGGTATCATACTTAGGATTTGAATTAGCAAAATCAAGGCTTTTTTAACTTTATTTTTTGCAAAAAAACAAATATAAATCGCTACAAAAACTCCAAAAGCCC
>CAZYDK010000171.1:0-2004 GCA_964646025.1 uncultured Campylobacteraceae bacterium
TTTGACATTGTTTATCCTTTCATCTATATGTAGTTTTTATCCTATCCATAATCCACTTCTTTATGATGGTTGTAGCAACTTCTTATAAATTTTGTATGTTTTTATCGCATTATAGAGTTTTAATCTTTATTTATTTAGTGTGAGAGTAGGGTGAGTAGTTTTATCTAAACAAACGAAATTTGGTTAAATTTCGTTTGTTTTGGCTTTAGATTTCTAGCTTATATCCTGTTGAAGGTATGTTTTTAATGATATTAAGCGGTAGTTTATCTCTAAGTCTTTTAATGAAAGTTCTAACTGAGCTTTGCGTTGGTGGTTTTTGCCATAATGAGTTGATTTTTTCTAATGTGATTATTTCTTCTTTTGCGTCAATTAGCATTTTTAAAAACATAAATTCTTTTTTTGTTAGGTCTATTTTTTGGTCTTTATAAAAAAGCTCTTGATTTTTAACCCCAAGCTTGTATTCGCCAAAGTTAAAAAAGTTGCAAGATTGCTCTTTAAAATCATATAAAACTTTTAGTAGCGCTTCCGGGTCAATCGGCTTTATAAGGTATTTATCAACCGATACATCTATGGCTTTTAAAAGTTTTTCTTTTTCAGAGTATGCACTAAGGATTATAACTTTTGTGCTTTTGTTTATGGATTTTATCTCATTTGCTAAGCTTAAGCCGTCAAGATTTGGCATGATGATATCAGATACTACAATATCTGGTTGGTGCTTTTTATAAAGACTTAGTCCTAGTCTTCCGTCGCTTGCTGTTATTACATTTTTAAAATGCTTTGAAATTATGTTTGATAAAAGCTTGATAGTTTGTTTTTCATCTTCTATTAGTAGTATTTTTATCTCAGACATTATTTTTCCTTAAAATTATTTTAAACTCTGTTGTCCCTAAATCACTTTTTAGTTTAATCTCGCCATTTAGCATATCTATAATTTGCTTACACATATAAAGTCCTATTCCAGCTCCATTTCCTTTATGTTTTGTTGTAAAATAAGGCTCAAAAACTTTATCTATGATATTTTTATCTATACCGCCGGCATTATCACATATATTTATATAAAAATTATATCTATCTTCTGATAATTCTATGCTTATATACTTATCTTTAAGGCTATTTTGCATATGTGCGTCTTTTGCGTTATTGATGATGTTAAAAATCACATGTAAAAGATAGTTTTCAAAGCTTATGAGTGTATTTTTAACTAAGTTTTTAATGCTTAGAGTTATGCCTTCTTTTTCAAGTATGATTTGATAAATTTTTATAATTTTTTCTTTAAGTTTTTCAAAATCTATTTCGTTTTTTTTGCCATTTGGGGCAAAAAAATTCATAAAATCATCAATGATAGAACTCATTTCATTTAATGTTTTTAAAAACTCATCATAAGCTTTTTCATTTCCTTGTTTTAGCTCATACCCTAAAAGACTAAGATTGTTTAATGGCTGACGCCACTGATGAGCTATGTTTGAGAGCATTTCTCCAAGACTTGCAAGGCGGTTTTGTTGTGCTATCATGATTTCATTTTGTCTGTTTTTTTCCATTAGTAAAAAAAGCTCTGTCACATTGTGTCTAATCGCTATAAACTCATATATATTATCATCTTCATCAAAAATTGGAATTATCGTTGTATTAAGCCAAAAAGCTTTTCCGTTTTTTGCTTTGTTTTTTACTATGCCTTTATGGACTTTTCCAGAAAGTATTGTATTCCAAAGCTTTTTAAATGCTTCTTTTGGTGTATCTTCGTGGCGGATTATGTTGTGGTTTTGACCGATTAGCTCTTCTTTAGTATATCCGCAAAGCTCACAAAATTCATCATTTACAAAAGTTATAATCCCATGTATATCTGTTTTTGAAACGATATTTGATTTTTCAATAGCGTTTATGTATTGGTCTTTGATGTGTTTATCTTTTATGTCTTTTTTCATCTAGTAAGTCCTAATCCGATATAAGCATAATAAAGCCCATTAAAAATTATTATAAACGAGCTAAAAGCTAAAAAAACTTTAG
>CAZYDK010000172.1:0-1997 GCA_964646025.1 uncultured Campylobacteraceae bacterium
TTTCGTTTGTTTGTAAGATTATAAAGCCTTTAAAGACTTAAACTTTTAAAATCTTAAAAAGGCCAGATTATATCAAGCACTTTGCTACCCCAAGGTTTAGTAGTATTTCTATCAATGTCGCCTTGAGTTTGATAGATGATTTTAGCGTCTGATATTTTATCGCTTGTGATTTGGTTGTTTTGAGTGATATCAAAAGGTCTTACCACTCCGCTTATTTTGATGATTTGTTTTTCATCGTTGATTAGGATTTCTTTTTCTCCTGCTATGAAGTAGTTGCCATTTGACATTACTTTTATCACTCTAGCACTAATTGTTGTTGTAAAATTATCGCTTCTACTACTTGAGCCACTACCTGCAAAGTTGGCACTTGAGTTTGTTTCAAAGCCTATATTTGTGTAGCTGTTGAGCTTATTAAGTTGGATTTTTTCACTTCCTGCAAAAAGTCCGCCGCCAAGATTTGCGTGATTTGTTCTGTTTGTTGCTTTGTTTGCTTTACTGCTTTGGCTTGTTTTTTCATTGATTATGACAGTTAGTATATCATTTACTCTCATAGCTTTTCTATCTGAAAAAAGTGCATTTTGGTTTTTAGCAAAAAGCGAACCTTCATAATACCTATCTTCTTCATACTTTGAAGGCATTTGTTCTACATAATCAGGTGGGGTTATATCTAGGTTTGGGTCTGTTCCGCACCCTACTAGCAAAGCTATTCCTATAAATAAAACCATTTTTTTTCTCATAATACACCTTGTTTTATGTTTTGTTATTTTTATTTGTATTATACTTAGCAAATTAAGTTCCAAAGTAAGGGGTAGAAAATGAAGTCGTTTTATTATACTTATGATGACACAAATGAAGAGTTGGTTAAAAAACTTTTTGATGATTTGTCTAAAAAATATCAAAAAATATCATTTTTAAAACCATTTGCAAAAGATGATTTTGTAAGCTTTACTAAGTATTTAAACCAAGATATGGTAAATGGTGTTTTTTATGAAAAATATCAGTCTTTAAATTCTTATGTTGATAATGAAGCTTTTTTTATCAAAAAGGTTATAGGTGCATATAACAAGCTTTTAAGTGAAAGTGATTTTATAGTTATTCTTGGTGGCGATGATTTTGAAATAGATTTAAAGTTAGCTATGGAATTAAACTCAAACATAGTGATTGAAGAGAGCAAAGATACTCGCATAAAGCAAAAATTAGCAGAAAAAAAAGGCTTTAAACCTGTTGTTTTTAACGGCGATTTGAAAGTTTTAGACTATTTGCAAGAAACAAATTTTGTATCTCCAAATGCTTTTGAGATGGGTTTGGTTGCAAGAGCTAAACAAAACAAAAAAACAGTAGTATTGCCAGAATCTAGTGATGAAAGGATTTTAAAAGCAGCGGAAATTTTGCTTGATAGTGATTGTGTTGATTTGATACTTCTTGGCGATATGGGAGATGTTATAAAACTAGCAAATGAAAAAGGCATAAATATAGAAGGTGTTAGGATTATAAATAATGAAAATTCTCAGTATCTAGAAGAAATTACAAACTATATTTATGAAGCAAGAAAGCAAAAAGGCGTAAGCAAAGAAGACGCGGCGAAAATGGCAAAGGATAGAAATTATTTTGGCACAATGCTAGTTCAGTTAGGTTATGCAGACGCTATGGTTAGTGGTGCTGCTTGCTCTACTGCAAATACTATTCGCCCAGCCTTACAGCTTATTAAAACAAAACCAGGTGTAAGTTCTGTAAGTGGTTTGTTTTTTATGTGTTTAGAAGGAAGAGTGCTTGTGTTTGCTGATTGTGCTGTAAATCCAAGCCCATCGGCAAAAGATTTGGTGGAGATAGCAAGGGTTACAAATGAAACAGCAAAATCTTTTGGTATAGACCCACGCATAGCTATGCTTTCATACTCAACTGCAGGTAGCGGTCAAGGAGTTAGCGTTGATATGGTTGAAGAGGCTACAAAATTAGCTAAACAAAATGGTATTAATGCAGATGGTCCTATGCAATTT
>CAZYDK010000173.1:0-1963 GCA_964646025.1 uncultured Campylobacteraceae bacterium
TTATCTATGCCTTTTAAAAGCTTATTTTTGTATAAATCGGTGTAGATATTTGGCTCTTTTCGTTTTTTGTGGTTTTTTTTGTTTTCTTCTTCATCACCGTTATAAAATTTATTAAATGCTTCATCTATGCTCTTTTTTGCTAAATTTCGTTTGTTTGGATACTCACTCCACTCATCTACGATATATTCAAAACAGCTATGCATTATAGTGCCTTTTTCGTTTGGCTCTAAATCACTTTGCTCTAGCTCGTCGTTTTTGTAGCCTAAGATACTTTCAAACAAAAATCTCTTAGGACAAGCCTTTAAAACATTTAGCTTACTAGCACTTAATTTATAATCATCTAGCTTTACCCTTTCAAGCTCAGCTTTATTTACTTTACCCATAGTTTGGCTAAGTTTAATGTCTATTTTACTAGCGTTTTTAAAATCGTTTTTGTATATTATAGGCTTATCAATTTTTTTAGCATTTTTATAATCACAGCTTAATAAATACAGCTCTTTAGTATTTTTCTTTAAATTTTCATAAACAGTTTTTGAAAAAATATAAGAATTATATTTATACTTATCATTTATCAAAAACGGATTATCCTTGCTAGTAACATCGCTAAGCCCTAGCAAAATCACGCACTCATTAAGATTATTTACACCTATACTCTCGCTTAGCTCTTCTATCCTTAAGCCAAGTTTATTTTGATTTGTTTTGCTTGGTTTGATTAGTTTTTTTATCTCATCTTTGCTTATATTTGGAAAATATTTTTTGTATTTTTCATAATATTTTTGAGTTTTTTGCTTTATCACATTTTCATCATAAAATTTTATTTTAGCATTTACATAATTTGCAAATCCTACCACCTCAGCATAAAGCTCAAAATACCTTGCATAGTCATTTAAAGACGCTGTAATAATCCTAAAATCCTTACCATCTTCATATAATTTTCTTGCTAAACTTAGAGCTAACTTTACTTCTTCGTGAATGCTTGTGATTTTAGCGTTATAAGTATATATTTTTGGGCTTTGATTATGGCAAGGCAAAATTGGAAGCTTTTTAGCGTTTAAGTTGTTTATAAAATCTTCTTCAAATTTATTTTTAAACAAGCATATACTATCCACATAAAACTCATCTACATAAATATCATTAAAATCGCCAACATCAGCAAATCCACGCTTTAAATCAAATCTTTTTCTAAGCTCATCACAGGCTTTTTTTACTTTTAAAAAGCTATCTTTATATTCATCTTTTATATCTAAATCTTGTCTATATGCATATATAAAATCACTACATTCTACATCGCCTAATTCTTGTTTTATGATATAAGTTAGCATAAAATCATCTAGCTCATCAGTGTATAAACTTTCACTCGTAACGCACTTAGTAAAGGCATTTAAACCAAAATCTTTTAAATGCCTTTTAATGTAATCAGCCTTAGCATAAGAATAAGTTATCACTAAATCTTTTTTAATCATTTTCTACCTTTATATAATAAGCATTTGTGCCTACTTTAGCATAATATTCTATAATTTTACATTCTCTTATAATGCCATTTTTTTCAATGTAGTGCTCTTTTGCTAGAGCTTTTAATTTTTGCTCAGTTGCATTAGTATCTAAAAACATAAAATCATCTTTATTTAACTTTACTCTAGTTTCTAAACTATACCCTAAAGCATTACTCCAGCTAGTTACCTTGTAGTCTGTGATTGCGTGACAATAACAAACGCTTAGCCTTTGAATTTCATCTTTTAGCTTATCGTATTCTTTTAGTTTATCATCAATATTCATCCCTAAAAGCTCATAAGCTAAAACTAAAAAAGCCCTATTACTAGTGCAACCATCCCAAGAAGCCCTATCTAAAAACTCTTCATCGCTACTACATTCTAAATATATTTGCACTTTTTTATCAAATTTTGCCTTTGTGTTGTAACCAAATTCTTTATAATCTAAATCTTTTATCTGTTCTTTTATCATA
>CAZYDK010000174.1:0-1946 GCA_964646025.1 uncultured Campylobacteraceae bacterium
TCATATCAGTAACACTACTTGTATCCCACTCGTTTATCCCGCTAAAGTCCTTTCTATCACTACCTGCAAAAAGTCCGCTCATATCGGTGATTAAGCTCGTATCAATATCGCCTAGATAAATACTTTCATCTTTTACTAGTTCTTGTAATTCTTCTTTTGTAGTTGGTTTGTATTTTTTCATTTTTTCTCCTTTAGATTATATGTTTATAAAAAGTGCAGCAATTCCAACTAAAGCTAAAAATCCCACCAAAATCACAAGCAAAAAGTTAAATTCTAAAACCAGCATAAACAAAGCTGTAGCTAGTAAAAACAAAATGATTTTATCTTTGATGGAGAGTTTTATCGGTTTAAAAATATGATTATCGTAGCTACTTATCGCTGTTTGAAACTCGTGCATAAAGTGTTTATGGTGGCTAAATGAGCTTGTGATATCTTTAAATTCTTTTTTGTTTGAGTGCATAAAGTCTGTTAGCTTGTGGCATTTATAAAACACATTTACCGCTTTTTTAACACCATTTATATCCCACTTGCTTATGCCAGTAAAATCTTTTCTGTTGCTATTTTCAAACAAATAACTCATATCGCTAATCAAGCTTGTATCAATACTAGCTAAGCTAATTCCGTCTGTATATACAAGTGCTTTTAATTCAGCTTTGTTTTGGGGCTTATATTTACTATCAACCTTTTTTATCCAGTTTTTGCTTATTATGTGTTTTGGTATGCCTTTTATATGATAAAAGTTGTTTATCACAAAGTCTTTTAGGTGTGGTAGATTTTTGATTTTAAGATTGTTTTTGTTGTTGATTATTATTGTATCTGCTTTGTAAAGACTTGTAAAGTATAAAGATTGGTTAAAGCTTTTACAATCATATAAAATATAGTTTATATTGGTAACTTTGTTTGTGTTAAAGATTATTGACTTGTTGAATTTTTTACATCCGCTAAGCATATAGCTCATATCGGTTACATTTTTTGTGTCAAAGTCTAACGGTTGATTAAAATGTTTACACCCATAAAACATAGCATTCATATTGATTACATTTGATGTATCAAAATTTAGTTTTTGATTAAAATTCTCGCATCCGTAAAACATATTTTTCATATCGGTTACATTTTTTGTATCAAAATTTAGTTTTTGATTAAAATTGCTACATCTATAAAACATAGCATTCATATTGACTACATTTGATGTATCAAAATCAAGCGGTTGATTAAAATTAAAACAATGATAAAACATATTGCTCATATTTTTCACTTTTTTGGTGTTTAGCTTTAGTGGTTTATTAAAATTACAACATCTGTAAAACATTTCGCTCATATCAATCACATTGCTTGTATCAAAACTTAAAGATATGTTAAAGGTGTAACATTCTTTAAACATTTTACTCATATTCGTAACTTTGCTTACATCCCATTTGTTTATGCCATTAAAAGTCATTCTTTTACTGCCCATAAAAAGTTCGCTCATGTCAGTGATTAGGCTCGTATCAATATCTCCTAGATAAATACTTTCAACTTTTATAAGTTCTTTTAGTTCTTTTTTTGTGGTTGGTTTATATGGTTTTTTGGTTTTTAGACAAGAGATTTTGCTTAGGTAGTGACAAAGTGTGTTTAAAATTAGAATACCTATGTGTTTTATGTAGTTTTTATTTAGCAGCATCGTTTTTCCTTGATTGTGGTTTTTTATTATTTTAGCGGGTAGGGTGTCTAGGTTGTGTCCATCTTTATGGTAATGCAGGAAAAAACTAAAATCAGAATTTTTAAATTTCGTTTGTTTAAATAAAATTATTTACTTTTTGTTAATTTTTAAGCTTAACTTTATAGGGGGGGGGTAAAATACTTCTTTGTTTTATCTTATAGGAGAAAAAAATGAAGAAAATTTTACTTTCATCGGTTTGTTTGGCTATGTTGGCGGTTGGTGCAAATGCAGCTCATCATGCTCGTGT
>CAZYDK010000175.1:0-1906 GCA_964646025.1 uncultured Campylobacteraceae bacterium
AAAAATTCATCTTTGTTTATGATAAGCTTTGAAAAATCGTGATTTATAAAGTAGTCATTTGCCCTTGCCAAAAAAAGGCAAAGGCATAAAAAAAAGATAATTTTCAAAAATATCTCAAATTATAAGCTAGAAATGCTGTCTAAAACTTCAGCACCATTTACATCGCTTGAGTTGTAAATAGCTAGATAGTTAGCTCTTAGGTTAGCTTTAAATGTATCTGTATCTTGTACATCTAGGATTTCAAGTAGTGTATCTAAGTGCTCACCATTTCCTAAAGCTATTTCAGCTGATAAAGCGTCAACGTTAGCATTTACAAACTCAATAGCTTTTGTGTTTTCAACAAATTGAGTTTTTTGGCAGTTTAGTGTTCCACTTGTGATACCAAATGTTTGGTTACCTGAAGTGCCGTTAAATGTAGCTTGAACAAAATACATAATAGCATTGTTTGGATTTTCTATAATTACAGAACCAAGACCGCAACCTGTTTGGCTGTTTGCACCAGCAAAAGCACTTGTAGCTATAGCACCAGCAACTACGATAGAAGAAAGAATCTTTCTCATAATAACTCCTTTAATAAAATAAAAAGTGCCATAATTTTATTTGATTTGTTTTGTTTTTTGCTTAAAGTTTTAATAAAACTTAAATGAAAAAACTAAATAGTTAAAAAATACTCATCTATATAAACAAACGAAATTTTATAGGAAATGAAAGTTGGGTTAAATTAGTTACTTTATAGTTACATTTTTAATTTGGATAAATATTAAAAGTTACCAAAAAATCACTGTTGTGGTTATATAATTTTAATTAAGCAAAATATTATTTTAAAGTTTATATTATTAATTTGATTGATTAAAATCAAGAATTTTTAATTATGAAAGGAAAAATATGGCACTTTCTAGAAGAAGTTTTCTAAAAGGCTCAGCAGCAGCTGGTGTTATGGCTAGTATGCCACTTAGTGCAAGCACTACATTTTATGATGTAAAAAAAGTTCCGCACGCAACGCATTTTGGAGCTTTTATAGCCGATGTAAATAGTAAGGGCAAAATCATAAAGCTAACTCCACAAGAAAGCGACATGAGACCAAGCGTTATAACTCAAGCAGTTATTGACAGAACTCATTCAGACACTAGGGTTAAGTATCCTTGTGTAAGAAAAAGCTTTTTAGAGGGTAAAAATCGCCCAGATTTAAGAGGTCGTGAACCTTTTGTAAGAGTAAGTTGGGAAAAAGTATATGAAATACTTTTTGATAAGCTTAAAAACACTCCTATAGAAAATATTTACAACGCTAGTTATGGTGGTTGGGGTCATATAGGAATGCTACATAATTGTAACTCTGTGGCAGGTAGATTTTTTAACACAGTTTTAGGCGGTGCTATAGGAACTGATGGTGAGTATAGTAATGGTGCGGCTGGTAAAGTAAATGCGGCTATTGCTGGGGATTTGGAAGTTTATAGCCTTCAAACAAACTATGAAATGATGCTTAAGCATTGTGAAGTATATGTAATGTGGGGTTGTGATATATTTAAAAACAATCAAATTGATTATCAATGCCCTAGTAGACTAAACGATATTTATCTTAAAAAATACGCAGAATCTAAGATAAAGTTTATAAACATAGACCCACAATACACAGAAGCAGCACAAATCACAAAAGCAGAATGGATAAAAATAGTTCCAAATACCGATGTGGCTATGATACTTGGTATGTGTCATTATCTATACACTAGCGGTAAATATGATAAAAAATTCATAGAAAAATATACTTATGGTTTTGATAAGTTTGTTCCATATCTACTTGGAAAAGAAGACGGGGTAGAAAAAACACTTGCATGGGCTAGTGCAATTTGTGGCGTAAAAGAAGAAAAGCTAAAAGAGCTTTGTGACTTGTTTGTAAGCAAAAGAACAT
>CAZYDK010000176.1:0-1814 GCA_964646025.1 uncultured Campylobacteraceae bacterium
CTACCTATTACCCCGCCATCAATTTTTCTAATTTGCATTATTGTGCTTTTTGGTGTTTTGTTGCCAAGATGTGGAAATGAGCTTTTGTTGTTTCCTTCACCTGGATGTTGAATGCCTACTAACATGGTTTTTCCATCATTAAAAAACGCCATTCCTGTAAGCTCACAAGCATTAGGACCTGTGGCAAAACGCTTAACTTCTCCTGTATTTGGGTCAGCTACTAGCATTTGATTATTTCCCATACCTTCAAATTCTCCTTGATTTGAGTAGTTACCATCGGTTTGTATCCAAAGTCTTGAATAATTATCAAACTTTAAACCATCAGGAGAATTAAACATATTTTCTTTATTAATGTTATCGCTACCACTTAAAAGTTTATCATTTGGGTATTTAAGTGGATTACCTGCTAATATAAAAATCTCCCACATAAACTCATCATTTAAGTGTGTATTGTTTGTGCTACACCACCTAATAATCTGCCCATAAACATTGTTTGCTCTAGGATTTGCTCCATCTACTTCTTTTCTTTTTGTATTGTTTGTAAGAGTTACATAAACATATTTTTTCTCATTATCACTTGCTATCCATTCAGCTCTATCCATAGGGGTAGCTCCTACAAAACTAGCTGCAAGTCTTGTATTTATCAATATATCAGCTTGACTTTCAAAGCCATTTTCTTTGGTTAGCCCATTTTTGCCGTGCGTTAGCTCTAGCCATTTACCTAAGCCTTTATGTTTATTTGGCACACTATCAAATCTAGCCACATAAAGCGTTCCTTTATCTAAAATATCTAAATCAGGATTGTTTTTATCATATTTCACGCTTGAAATAAATTTATAAATAAACTCATTAGCTTCATCATCTCCCATATAAGCTATCACTGAGCCGTCGTTTTCTACGATGATTTCTATATTTTCATGCTTAAACCTTCCTAAGCTTGTGCGTTTGATTGGAGTGCTGTTTGGGTTAAATGGGTCAATTTCTACTACATAGCCAAATCTATTTATCTCATTTGGGTTTTTAGCTAAATCAAATCTTTCATCAATTTCCCAACCATAAAGGCTATTTTTGCTTACACCATAACGCTTTAACGCTTTATCAAACTCTATGTTTTTATCGCTTGAGCCAAAAAAATCATCAAAATTCTCTTCACAGGTAAGGTAAGTCCCCCAAGGGGTTTTGCCATTAGCACAATTTGCAAAAGTTCCTAAAACAATTTCACCATTTTCATCATCTTTTGTTTTAAGTAGACGATGATTTTTTGCTCCACCACTAATTTTCATTGGTGTTTGTGCTGTAATTCTTCTATTGTATTTAGAATCTTTTACAATGCTATAAAAATCTCCATCTTTTTTGATTTCAAAAATACTAACTCCTACGCTATTTTGCTCATATTTTACATCGTTTAAACTCATATTCTTGCCTTTATGATTAAACATATGTTCTGGATTGATATACTCATTATTTACAGCTAAAATTGCTCTGTTATCATCTAACTCAAAAAGACTCATTCCATCTGTATTATCACCAAAAACAAAATTAGCATTTAAGATAGCTTTTTCATCTATAATTTTATTTTCATCATAAGGTGTAGCTAGGTTTGTTAATGGGTCGCCAAAACTTATAAGTGGTTTTGCAATATAGCCTTCTGGCACTATAAAATCATCTTTTATACTTGCCTTAACAGGCTTAAAGTTTAAAAGCTTTTTGTTTTCTTTAGCAAAAACAAAAGATGGGCTAAAAAATGTTGCATAACTTAAAACCCCAAACGACTTTAAAACACTTCTTCTTTTCATTTTATCTCCTTTAAAAAA
>CAZYDK010000177.1:0-1774 GCA_964646025.1 uncultured Campylobacteraceae bacterium
GAGCAACCGGCTCATAACCGGTTGGTCCTAGGTTCGAGTCCTAGTAAATCCACCATTTTTCTACTACTTAACTTAAACAAACGAAATTTACCATTGTCGCTAATTTAATTTTAGGATTTTTTATGAGAAAGTTTATCTTTTTAATTTCTATCCATTTATATGCTTTTGCATTAGAGTTTGGATATTTTGGAAATATTGGTGCTGGTTATGCTGGTGTTGCTCTTAAGGGTAACGAGTTTGCTATCTTTTACAATCCGGCTTTGATAGCTTATACAAAAAAAGGGTTTGCATATGATTTTGGAATGCATTTTTCCCAAAAAAATATTATTGAGCTTACAAGTATTGATGAAAATATAGACAAAAAAATTGAAGCTAACCTAGATAAGCTAACGACAGTATTTGATATACAATCAAATGGCGCAAATGCATTTGGAGACTTCTCGTCTTCTGCTTTAAATTTTGCCACAAGCAATAAAACAGATGCTAATTTTGGCGCTTTAGCAACAGCATTAGAAAATAGACTAAACTCAACAGCTACAGATGCAAATGAGTTAAAAAATGCAGTTAATGACCTTAAAAACAAAATGACCCAAGATAATAATCTTGCAACATCATTAAAAGAAAAGTTGCTACATTCTATACAAACAAGCAATTCTTCAAACTCTAATCTAATGCAAAACATTGTATCGAATGTAAGTATTGACAACTTTTTAAATGTTTTATCACTAAATCCAAATCCAACAATAGCTGATATAGTTTCTGCTGTTGGAAATATAAATGTAAATACTTTTTTAGACGGCAAAACGGTTGATGACTTAAACACTTTATATAACGCTATCTATGATAACGATGTAGATATAAAGATAAACACAGGTCTTGCTGTAAACATACCAAACAAGTCTCAAGATGAAAAATCTGGAATTTCTATGGGTGTTTTTAGCAGTGCGCATGTTAATGCATTTGCTGGACTTAACAATGAAAAAAATAGCCTTATCATAAAAATAAAAGATGTATTTTTAAAACTATATAAAAAAGATGGAAATCTTTATGTAAGTGGTGTTTTAGAAGATGAATATAACAATACATCTGCTTTTGCAAAAGGTGTCAAAAACCCTTTCATAGCTAAAGCTTTAGTCGTTACAGAAGTTCCTGTTGGATATGCACAAATCTTTGAGCTTCCATATGGTGAAATAAGCGTTGGCGGAAACATAAAGCTTATAAATGCTGTTTCTTACTATGTAAATAAAGGAATAGAAATTAACATAGACGGTGTTGATTCAAACCAACTTAAGCTTAACGATGAGCTTAAAAATCCTTCTATTACCAATACAGCTGGACTTGATATGGGTGTTTTATATAGCTTAGATGATTTAGCTTTAGGACTAGTTATTAAAAACATAAATAATCCAAAAATAAAACTAGCTGAAAATTACTTCATACACATACACCCACAATATAGAGCTGGAGCATCGTATAAAATCGGCTTTGCCACCCTTGCTCTAGATTTTGACTTAGTGGCAAATAAAACCTTATCACATAGATATCCAAAATCACAAATCATAGGTGGTGGTGGGATATTTGACTTTCATAAATGGTTTAGTTTAAAAACAGGATTAATGTATGACTTTAAAAAAGATGATGGAGTGATATTTTCCACAGGAGTAAAATTATTTAACATATTTGATTTATCTGCAGCTAGTGGATTTAAAACATCTAAATGTTCAGATAGAGTTTGTAGTGGCGAAGTAACAATTCCTAGATATTTTAATTTAAG
>CAZYDK010000178.1:0-1727 GCA_964646025.1 uncultured Campylobacteraceae bacterium
CAAACAAACGAAATTTACTCGCCTAAAAAGTATTTACTAAAATCAACCCCATTTATATGAAAAATCACATCTTTTTTGATTTTTTCTCTCATAGCTTCATCTTTGTTTGATTTTTTTAGCTCATCAAGTCTTATGCCTGATTTTTTAGTGATTTTCATATCAAATTTGTGTGAAGAGTCATTCATAAAATCATCTAAGATTTTGATGATTTTTACACTCATTTCATATTTGTTAGGTTTATAGTCATAGCTATATTCCATCTGTCTTTCAAGCATATCTTTTAAGTCTTTTAAAAATCCCGTAGCCATGCTTATATCATTTGCACTAAACTTTAAATCAAAATCTTTTAAGCTTACAAAAGGCACAAAATTAGACACTTCATACCTAAAAAGTGGCTTTTGGATAGTGGTGCTAAATTTCGCTTGTTTTTCGGATAATTTTTCCAAAATCCCCTTATAATCCACATCATTTTCTATGGTTATTTTTAAATTATCATCTACTAAAACCTTAGCTTTACCATTTAAAACGCCGTTTTTTTGGGCATAATCAAAACTTAGGCTTACATCATAAGCCCTGTCTAAAAGCGGAGAATTAGCAAAATCCATAAGCATACTTTTATAGCTATCACTAAGCATAAAGCCTTTTATATTGATTTCTTCATTTATGCCCTTTTTTACCATATCTTCATACACAAGTTTTGCGTCTATTTTGCCTTGCTCTTTGCCTTGCTCTTTGCCTGTATAAACTTTGTTTGTTTTTATGCTGATACTTTTGGCGTTAAAAATATAGTGCTTTATATCTTTGGCGTCGCATGTTATGTAGGTTTTGTGATTTTGGCATTTAAACTGAGGTATGTTTTCTGGTGGTGTATCTTTTTTTAGGGAAAGGGTTGAAAAATAAAGCATTTTATTTAGCCCATTTTCATAGCTTTTAGTTATCTCGTCTGTGATTTTTATCTCATCTTTTTCGCACCCCGTAAAAACTATTCCTAAAACCGCTAATGAATATAAAACTTTTTTCATACTTATCCTTTTTAAATATAAATTTCGTTTGTTTAAATTTAATCCAAACAAAAACCTAAACAAACGAAATTCGCCAAAAAATCTACCCCAAACAAGTGACATTTAAGCTTTTACCCCCCCCCAAAAAAAAATTATCTAATTTACTAGATTGTTGATATAAACTCCGTTTATGTAGATGTTTGGCTCATTTGTGTTGTTTATGTTTTTTGGTGTTGAGTTTACATCTATTTTGATGATGATTTCATGGGTTTGCTTTATATCTAAGATGATTTGCTTTAGCTCTTCATCACCTAGCGTATCAGACATATCAAAAAAAGGCTCTATTAAAGACAAATCCTTCACAAACAAACGAAATTCTATGGTTTTTATATAAAGGTCATTATTTAGCATACTATCTAGATTAGCACTATCACCTACAAAACTTTTTGTGCTAGTATCGTATTTATACCCAGCGTTATCTAGCTTTGCAAAAACGCTTTTGTAGTTTTTGATGTCTGCTTGAAGATTTGCTACGATTTTGATGTTTTGGTTGCTATCATCTAGCTTAAGCTCTAAATCCAAATCCACATCAAGCCCATGCGTTTTGCTTTGTGTAAGCAAAGACAAATCAAACTTACCGCTTACGATGTTTTCCACCCACCTAACAAACCCATAAGCGTCAAAGCCATACTCCTCTGCGTGTGAGCCTGCCATTATCCCTAGTAG
>CAZYDK010000179.1:0-1717 GCA_964646025.1 uncultured Campylobacteraceae bacterium
CTTAGGTCGTATGGTGGGTGGTTTGTTGTAGTCATTATGATATTTAAAGAATTATCATCTACATTATCATATATAAAATCAAGCAAATAATTATCAAAAACACCCCAAGCACCACTAATGTCTTTATTGTTAAAATAATTTACAATATCACTTTCTCCATAAAATTTACTCATTCCCATTTTTATCCCCATATCCATAGTTTTTGCCCAGTTTTTTGACCCACCAAAATAAAAACTCACATCATAACCCAAATCTTTTGCGGTATGTGTTAAGCTTTGTTTATAGCTTTTTACTTTTGAGTAGTTTTTAAAAATCTCATAATTATCAATTTGCACTCCTAAAAATTGTGCTTCAAGACTTCTTATTGTTCCTGGTGCATTGTGAATAGCTGGTATATAAGTAGCTTTATATTTAGCAAAGTCGTGGATATCACTAAACAAGCTTTCAAATCTTTCTTCCATAACCCAGTTTGATAAACTCTCGCTTATGATGTAGTAGATTTTTTTAGGCTTAATCATCTTTTTATCAGTTTTGGTATGTTTTATATAATCATATAAATTGATTTTACCTTCACAAGGAATGATATTAAAAAACTCACAAGCAGCTTCTTTTGGAGTGCCTACATTAAAGCTTTTAAAATTTACTTTACTAGCTTTGTATTCTTCTTTTAGTGTTGAATAAAAATTAACTAAATGCCCAAATGTAGCTACATTTAAAACATGATTATCAAAATTTGGCATAAGCGGCAAAAGACTTCTAGCTCTATATGAAAATTGCTGATTTATCGTAATTAGCATACAAAATATAAAAAATAAACATAAAATACATGTTTTTAATTTACTAGCTTTGATATTGATTTTATCTATTTGCTTATAAAACAAATAAAAAACAAAACTTATTACAAAAAACATAAAAATAGCGGATAATATTCCATAATTTTCCTTTATGGCTGTATCAAATAAAGCTTTAAAGCTTTCGTGTTTAAATAAAAATAAATCAGAATCAATTTTTTTATGATAGATATTAAAAAATACATAAAAAATTAGTTCTGGAATTACAATAAAAATAAACGATATAAAAAAGATTATTTTTGATATTTTTTTACTAAAAATCCCAAATAAAAAATAAGCACTAGCAAATCCTGCACAAAACTGACTATCAAAGCGTATTCCACTGATAATACTCTCAAATACCCCCCCCATTCATTTATGCTATTAAAATGCAAAAGCAAAAAGACAAGCCTAAATAAAAAACAGCTAAACATAAAAAACAAAAATACTAAAAAACTTTTAACCACATGGGACATTATATTGTTACTCAATTATATTTCCTTTATAAACTAAATACCAAGAAAGAGCTTTGGCTAGTTGTGTTCTTTCGCCACCACTAACAAATTTACCATTTATATACTCTATGTTATAGCCTATCTTATCTTCATCTTTTATCTCTTTTTCTTCTAGTGAAAAACAAGGATTTCCAAAGCTTACATACTCATAACCATTTGGTGCTATTAGATTTATAATACTTGCACTTATATCAAGATGGTTTGTTACTTTACAAGTTGGATAAATCTTAGCCTTTGGATAGTAAAAAATCACAGGCACACTACTAGTAGTAAATAAATCATTGCTATCATCAATGTTATATCTTCCATAATGGTCGCCTGTGATTATAAAAAGACTATCAGGTTCATTTTGTGCTGTTTTTTCTATCCAAT
>CAZYDK010000180.1:0-1570 GCA_964646025.1 uncultured Campylobacteraceae bacterium
TCAAAAAAGACCAAAGAGCAAAAGACCTTGCTAGATGTTTAAGGTGTTTTATATATTAAACTTAAAAACCATTGTTTGATAGTAATGCTTATAAATTTCGTTTGTTTAAAGCATTTCCAAAATCAGCCAAACTTTTACAAGGACATAAAACATTTAGCTCATCTTCTTCATTTAGTGAATTTTTAATTAGGATTGATGTTTTTATCAAAATTGGGATTTGTTTTGAAAAGGTGAGATTTTTATCCTTAAAGCTAGTTTTTAAAAAATCAACAGCCTTGGGACATCTTGAATCAATCGTGCTTTGAGCTTGTGCTTCATTTATAAAAAATGCTTCATATTCTTTTAATAGATTAAAGCTATTTTCAATGCATACAAAACCTTGTTTTTGCAATTCTTCTTCAAAATTACTAGCAATTTTATGAACTGGATTTATAAAAAAATATGTCAATTTTTTGCCTATTTATGATATTAATTTTTGTAAATATTATCAAAATTATACTAACTAAATGTTTAAAGTAATTTTTTACATACAACCATCTTAAATATATTTTAAGTATGGGGGGGGGTAAAATCATCAACTCATTTTTAAAATAAGGAGTTTTTATGGCATATAAATATGATGCGGATTTAGAATTTTTAGGAAAGCTTAGTAGTGAAGAGCTTAGTTGTCTAGTAGATGTTTTGATAAAAGACCCAAAGGATAACGAAAAAAGGCTCACAGAAACACTTACCATAAGCGAGAATTATAAAAAATACGGCAATGACTATGCAAAATACTGGCAAGATGTAGCAGCAGAACTTCAAACTTTTGGTGGCAATAGCCTTGTAAATGTTTTTAGAGGTGGTGGTGTTTGCTACAGAGAAATACTTTGTGATGTTTGCGACAAGCAAAAAGTAAGCTACAACAAAAACTCATCAACCACACAAATAGAAACATATCTTTTACAAAAAATCCTAGATGATATGCAAGCGCAGCTTAGCGAAGAAAAACTCAAAGAATTGGCAAAAGAATTTGATATAGAATATTCACAGCTAAAAGCACAAGGTTTAGCTGCTATTGGAATGGGAATTTTTAGGCTTGGTGGCTTTAAATCATATGTATTTACCTTAAGACTTATTAATATTATTTGGAGATTTTTATTTGGTCATGGCTTAAAATTGATGGCAAATGCAACAATAGCAAGAGTTTTATCTATAGCAACAGGTCCTATAGGTTGGGCTATAACCGGGGTATGGACAGCTTACGATATAGCTGGACCAGCATATAGAGTTACTTTTCCAGCGGTTTTACAAGTAATAGCTTTAAGACAAACATATCTAAATAAACATTTATTAGAAAATCATTAAAATACATCATGATAAATACATAATTTATTCATATAGCTCATTCAAGTCTTGATGAGCTAAAAAATTTAAATTAGGAATTAGCTTTATGCTAATTCCTATCAAAACTTTATTTTAATTAATATTTGCACTTATAAAATGCTTTTTGTTTTATCACTTGATTATTGTTACTATATCCTTGATAATACTCATCTTTAGAATATTCAAAAAACTCAAGATAAAAATC
>CAZYDK010000181.1:0-1560 GCA_964646025.1 uncultured Campylobacteraceae bacterium
CCCTTTGTCCATTTTGTGCCACCGAAGTAAAGAAATTTGAGCCTAAACCCGACCCTTTAGGTAAAATAGCTTATTATTTAATAGTGTTCTTTGTACTAGGAGCACTTTTATACGCCTTTATTCCCCAAATCATAAAAAACTTTTTTGGCTGATTTTCAGCCAAACCTCCAACCACCACCAACATCATCCGACCTAAACCAACTACTTAACATTCAAAAAATCTTTGCCTACCAAAACCTACACTAAACAAAATAAATTTATATTGTTTTTTGTGCGTAAAACTTGACAAAATGCTAAAAAATTTATATAATCCCATCAGTTTTTTTGTTTTTTGTTAGAAAAACACTTGAATTTTAGTTAGTTTTATTCACGAAAGACAAAAAACAAATATTTTTAAATAAAGGAGAATTTATGAACGAGATTTTTAAAATAAGATATGCAGTGCATTATCTAGCGATGATTTTAAGTGGAATTTATCTAGCTTATTATTTATTTAGCCTTGTTTTTAGCATAGCATTTGGTGGGTTTTATTTAGGTGTGGTCTTAAATATCAACTTAGTTGCACTTGTGCTTTTTATCTACTTTAAAAGCACTTCAGAAAAATACGAAAAACTATATCTTATAAAGGAGTAATTATGAAAAAATACCTATCTTTAGCCCTTATTTTAGGGCTTTTTACAGCGTGTAACGAGCCAAAAGAAGACAAAAAAGCGTATAAAAACGAAGCTTGCACCATCGGTAACGAAGTATTCAACGGCGTAGAGCCTGATTGCAAAGATGGGCAAGTTTTTAGCTTTCAGCCAAACAGCTGGGGTAATGAGCTAAGACCTATCATCATTACCACTTATTTTTGCGATTTTTCTTATCCTATAGTGCAAAACAATGCTGGGGTCACTTGCATTTACAAACGCCGATTTGATGCACCAAAACCAAACCAAACACAAGAAAAACCACAGCAAGAAAACACCCAAAAAGAAGATAAATGATGAGATTTGTAAAACTAGAAAGCATAGCCGATATAAACATCGGCTTAGCTCTAAATCGCAAAAAATCCCCCACCAAAACACCCCATCACTACAAACACCTAAGTCTAAAAGCTTTTGATGATGATTACATTAAGCTTGAGTTTTTAGAAGACTTTTACGCCACTGATAAGCTAGATAGCACCTATATAGCAGAGCCAAACGACATCGTGATAAGGTTACGCCAACCCCTAAAAGCTATAGTTTTAGACAAAAGCTATCTCATTTCATCAAATATGGCAAAACTAAGGCTAAAATCAAGCGAGTTTGACCCTATTTTTCTAGCCGAATACATCAACCAAGCCAAATCACAGTTAGAAAAACACGCCGTTGGAAGTGCTATATCTTTGCTTAGTATAAAGGAGATAAAGGAGTTTTTAGTTCCAAAAATTGACCTTGAAAAACAAGCATTATTATCAAATGTAACAAAAGTTCTCAATGAGCGAAAAAAGACCCTAAACGAGCTAATCGCCAAAGAAGAAACGCTAAAAAATATGATTTTTAAACAAATAAACAATAAACTATCAAAAACAAAGGA